>CASBRC010000370.1 GCA_949128015.1 Synechococcales cyanobacterium PMM_0003 | reverse complement strand
CTCAGATTTTGGTTACGCCCTCCGCTAACAGATGAACGTCCTTACTATCCCAAGCAACCAGTCTAGATAAGGATCATAAACGAAATAACTTATGCTTTTCCAAACCCAAATATGTTTCGGCGGGCTTCGCCCGCCGAAACATATTTGGGTTTGGAAAAGCATAAGTTATTTGGTTTATGATCCTTATCTAGACTGGTTGCTTGGGATAGTAAGGACGTTCATCTGTTAGCGGAGGGCGTAACCAAAATCTGAGTGCATAAAACACTAGTTCTTTAATTTCTGTCCAAGCTCGCTCAGATCGCACAAAAGCTTGGGCATTAAAAAGAAAATATTGTGGCTTAAGTCTAAACTGCTTGCCAATCGGCCAAGGGCATTGCTGACTAAGATTGCTATGGCTATCAGAAGGATAGCTAGCGGTTGTTAGAGAAGCATTGAGTTCTAGGCTTCTAAAAGACAAAAAGGCTCGAGTTGCTTCAACAGGAGAAGCGATTAGCAAGATTCTTCTACTATTGCGAGGATCTTCTCGTAGTAGTTTGTTTTTTTCTAGAGACTTGATGAGTTTGTTAATTTCATCGCCACTACTGCGGACTGTTATTCCTGATGGCTCAATAATCACAAAAGGACGGATAACAGAGACGTTTGGGAAACTAGTCAGTGCAGCACACATTTGATCGGCTTCAGTTAGATCAACTTGAGGAATACCGTCGCTAGGACTGGCTGGATTAGTGAAGTAGCCTTCATAGCGTGGGTCATACCTTAATCCGATGTTAGGTATACCCGCCCGACTTGCAATTTCATCTCTAACATTTTCTTTGGTACGGATTGGTGGTGATTCTGGCGCAGTGAGGCAAGGATATCCTTTAGTGGATGGGTAAGATATTCGCTTACCACCACTCAAGAGAATATAGGGTTTTAGTTGTGGGTCGGCGGCATTCCATAATCTGATCGCTTCTTGGAGACGCGGCTCATAGGGGGGGGGTTCGGCAAGGACAACGATGAGATCAAAAACTCCGCGTCTAAAATCTAGTAGTTCTTGGTCTGACAGATCGCGAACTGGGCGGCGATAGGATTGCTCGATCGCATTAGCTCCTTGCTGCTCTATATAACAAGTAAATAGCTCTGAGGTGGCATTATTTGTTGCGATCGCAAAGATCAGTAAAACTATTAATATCTCTTTACTAACAATCGCAATTTTTTCGGAAGCGCCTTTATTATCAGCCTTATCACCGCTTTTGATTTTTACATCTTTGAGCCTTAGCCAGTAGTTAAAAAATAGCAATAGCAGGATAATTCCAACTAGCGTAAATGGAAAAGTCAGGAAATCAACAACAATTCTGGGGATCGGCTCTTCAACAAATCTGAAGTTAGCAAAAATAATGGCAACTAAAGCCGCAAATATGAGCAATCCGAAAAGACGAAACCAGTCCTTAGGAATGGCCCTAAACAGAATTACAAAAATTGGGATTGCAATAATCCAAATCAGAATATTGGTTAATAGATCAAACACTATTCCTCCAAAATTCCTTACTAGTCCTTGTTCTGGACTGACGGTGAAACATGTCAGTGCAATATGCTAGTCAATAGAGTTACATCTGTAAAGAGTTTTAGTCAGGTTTTATCAGACTTTTTCTGGCAAATATATAAATTCGGCACTAGTACTTTGCTATGCCACCAAATTTATAGGTTTTAATAAGAAAGGCACTTTGTGTCTTTCTTATTTTTTTGTATAACGATATGCCCGCTAAAGAAGAGTTACGTTTACCCAGTTGGTTACGACCACAAATCGGCAAAGCCAGTGAGATCTCTGAAGTTCAGCAAATTATTAAACAGCGAGGAATTCACACAATTTGCGAAGAGGGGCGCTGTCCAAATCGGGCGGAATGCTATGCCCAAAAGACAGCAACTTTTTTGTTAATGGGGCCAACCTGTACACGCGCTTGTGGGTTTTGCCAAGTTGATAAGGGACATCAACCAAGGCAGCTCGATCCTGACGAGGCAAAAAAAGTGGCGGAGGCGGTAAATTTATTGGGCTTGGATTATGTGGTATTGACTTCGGTGGCGCGGGATGATTTAGCAGATCAGGGGGCTAGCTGTTTTGTCGATGCAATGCTTGCCATTCGCCGATCGCGTCCCAATGTCAAAATCGAAGTACTCACTCCAGATTTTCGAGGCGATCGCAATTGCATTGAGACAGTGGCTTTGGCTACACCTGTCTGCTATAACCATAATATTGAGACTGTCAGGCGTTTACAAGGAAAAGTCCGCCGTGGTGCGAAGTACGAGCGATCGCTATCGGTTTTAGCAACCGTTAAGGAGATCGATCCCCGCATTATTACCAAGTCGGGGCTGATGGTAGGGCATGGCGAAACTGTTGAGGAGTTAACGGAGGCGATGCAAGATTTACAGGCGATCGGATGCAGCTCGCTGACAATTGGACAGTATTTGCGTCCATCGCTTGAGCATTTACCTGTGCAAAAATATTGGACTCCTGAAGAGTTTGATCAATTAGGGGCGATCGCCAAGCAGATTGGGTTTGCCCATGTGCGATCGGGAGCTTTGGTACGGAGTTCTTATCATGCTAGCCAAACTGTATAAAAACGCTCCCACACAAAGCAACACCGATGAGAAGCAGCGCAAAGCATTGCTTCTCATCGGTGTTGCCAAAAAAATAGCGGGTAAATGGCAACGTCAGTAAATCCATTTCCCGCTAACTCTTGTTCAATGAAACAATTGAGACGCATATATAACTTCCCACGAAGCGAAAAGGGTTTTCATCGGCTAAAGCGCTTATTTGAAATGCTTTCTATATCAGCATTTTGGCTTGATTCACAAATTTAAGACTAATCCAAAACCAAAAGGATAGAGGCGGCGCTTCGCGCCGCCTCTATCCTTTTGGTTTTGGATTGATGACAGCTAGAAATACCGCAAAGCCAAATTTCTAGTTTTTATACCAAATAGTTTCGATGCGATCGCAAATATTTATAGCTATATCGTGGGTATCCGCCAAGATTGTCACATGTCCAAGTTTTCTCCCGACCGAAGAATTTTTTTTGTTATACCAATGAATATGCGTATTTGGAAAACTTGCGATCGCAGTGCGTTTGTCTAAATAATTGGTATCTTTACCATCCGACTTTTCAAAACCTAACAAATTGACCATCACCGCGACAGGCGCAACCATCGACACATTACCTAAATTCATGCCACTGACAACTCGCAATAACTGCTCAAACTGGGAAGTTTGGCAGCCCTCGATAGTGTAATGTCCTGAATTGTGGGTGCGTGGCGCGATTTCGTTGACGCTAACTTCCCCTGTAGTCGTCAAAAAAAATTCAATCCCAAATATACCAATCGCATCAAGGGTAGTCACAATCTGCTTGGCAATAGTTTCTACTTTTTTATTAATCGTGGAATCAACTCTTGCTGGGGCGATGGTGCGGCGACAAACTTGATTGGTTTGTAGAGTTTCGACAACGGGATAAATGGCGATCTCGCCTGATTGCGATCGCGCTGCAATTACGGCAAGTTCGCGCTCAAAGGGAATGAAGGCTTCCGCGATCGCTGGTAATCTATGCATACTTTCCCAAGCCGATCGCAAATCTACTTCATTAGCAACTACCCAAGTTCCTTTGCCGTCATAGCCATGTCTTCTGGCTTTGAGTACTAGTGGATAGCCTAAGAGTTCAGCCGCCTTTAAAAGTTCTGATTCTGTATCTACACCATAAAATTCAGGAGTAGGAATGTGGCGATCGCGAAAATGTTGGCGTTGGTTTAGCTTATCGACCGAAATCGCCAAAGTGTCTAACCTTGGTAAAAATAATGGTAAAAACGATAAATTGCGATCGCACAATTTTTGTAATGCAACGAGATCGACAAATTCATTCTCAAAGGTAATCACTTGGCAATGCTCGGCAAGCTTAGCTGTGGCAATAGCATCAGTGACTTCGCCATAAACTATGCGATCGGCTACACCTACGGCTGAGTCATCAGAACTTGACGCTTGGACGGTTAACTCAACGTCAAGACGTTTGGCGGCGATCGCCATCATCCAAGCCAACTGACCACCACCAATCACCCCGATTTTTTGTCGAGTAACCACTACAAAATCCCTAAAACAATATTTCTGAAAGCTAACAAATAGCCACTTATTATAGCTTGCTAATTTAACAGAATTGTTTTCGTTTACAAAAACAACGCGAGAAGCTGATAATTATCGCATCTAGCCATCGTGGTGGCTCCCGTTTGATGACTGGCTTAGATAATACGACCGTTTTATTGACCGTTATTCAAACTTGTAAAGCGCAAGGTCGCTCTGCCTTGGACTTTTTCTGCCAAGCTTTAATTGATCCTTCTTCTCTTTCCCTCAATGCTTGTAAAATATTAACTATGAATTATTTTCCTGCCCATCGAGCTTTTGCTTACCTCACGTCACCTGAAATTGCAACCATGCCAGACAAGCAAAACGTGGTGATCATTCAGCCTATGGGAGCGATCGAGCAGCATGGCGCACATTTACCACTGATCGTGGATGCGGCGATTAGTATTGGGGTGTTGGCAAGGGCTTTAGAAAAATTAGATCCTGCGATTCCTGCCTATGCTTTGCCGCCTCTGTATTATGGTAAATCCAATGAGCATAGTACCTTCGCAGGAACGATTACATTGAGTACCCAGACGATGATTGCGATATTGACGGATATTGCTGAAAGTGTCTATCGGGCTGGATTTCGGAAGTTAGCTTTGATGAATTCTCACGGTGGACAGCCGCAAATATTAGAAATAGTTGCCCGCGATCTTCATGAGAAATATCCTGATTTTATGATTTTTCCGCTCTTCACTTGGCGAGTTCCTAATGTTGCCAAGGATTTATTGACCGCAAAGGAATTAGAATTTGGGATTCATGGCGGCGATGCGGAAACCAGCTTGATGTTGGCGCTTTTGCCAGAACAGGTACAAATGGATAAAGCAATTACTGAATATCCCTATGGATTACCTGAACATAGTTTGCTTAGTATGGAATCAGCAAATCCATTTGCATGGGTGATGCGCGATTTGACTCGGAGTGGAGTATTGGGGGATGCTAAGGCGGCGACTAAGGAAAAAGGTGAAAAAATTCTTGATTCTTTAGTTGATGGTTGGGTGCAATTGATCGAAGATATTTACAAATTTGAGCAACCGAAGGCTTATGGCAATCATCTCGTCTAAACCAAATCAAAATCCTGAAGGCGATCGCAATTCTGAAAATCCATCAGCATCAAGCCCTGAACAGGTTGCCACTAAAAAATCAACTCCCCGATCGCCTAAAAAGACAACTAAGAAAGAAGTAACATCGCCTGAAATGCAACAGGCGCTTGATTTGTTGCAAGCAGAAGCGACACCAGAAGAGAAGTTAGAGGCTGAACTTGCGAAGAACACCCCCGCCCAAGTCACCGTTGACATTAATATTCGCCCCAAAAATCTCGCTGACTACATTGGACAAAAAGATTTAAAAGAACTGTTAAATATTGCGATCGCAGCGGCAAAATCGCGATCGTCAGCACTAGATCATTTGTTGTTATATGGTCCTCCGGGATTGGGTAAGACTTCGCTCGCTTTGATTATTGCTCAGGAAATGGGCGTGCAATGCCACATCACCTCGGCTCCTGCTCTAGAGCGTCCCCGTGATGTAGCGGGTTTATTAGTTTCGCTGCAAGAAGGAGATATTCTTTTTATCGATGAAATCCATCGTTTGCCGAGCGTGACTGAAGAGATTCTCTATCCAGCGATGGAAGACTATCGCCTTGATATCACGATTGGCAAAGGACAAGGGGCAAGGATTCGCAGTGTGCAGTTAAATAAATTTACGTTGATTGGCGCGACTACACGCATTGGATCATTATCTTCACCATTGCGCGATCGCTTTGGATTTGTACAACATTTCCGATTTTATGAACAGGACGAACTAACGCAAATTGTGTCGCGCAGTGCCAAGATTTTAGAGACCCCAATTGATGACGATGGCGCGATTGCGATCGCAACTAGATCTAGAGGTACGCCTCGGATTGCCAATCGATTGTTAAAACGAGTGCGCGACTATGCTGAGGTCAAGGCAAAGGGCGAACAAATTACAGGTGCGATCGCCGAATCGGCTCTGGAATTATTTAATGTCGATCCTAAAGGTTTAGATTGGATCGATCGCAAATTATTAACGGTTTTAATCGAAAACTTTAATGGCGGTCCCGCAGGGTTAGATACGCTTGCGGCGGCAACAGGAGAAGATGCCCATACGATTGAAGAAGTATATGAGCCGTATTTATTGCAAATTGGCTATATCAATCGCACACCACGCGGTCGAGTTGCCACGGCTGCGGCTTGGAAGCATTTAGGATACTCAGTGCAAACTGCGATCTTAGGGTTGTAATGTTGAATAATCTACTTTACAATCACGATTATTTTAAAACACAAATATTGATTGAAGGAATGTAAATGGAAACCAATGTGATTTGCGAATGTTGTAAAGAGCCTATTGAGGATAATCAAGGTACTTACTGGATTAAAGGAAAAGGTGGAATTTTTTCAAGAGGCATCTACCCCGATTCAGTGGTATGTTCTAACTGGGGTAAATATGCAGATGTTTTAGGAAATTATTTTGATCAATTTTCTCCAGATGAAAAGGGAGAATCTTGGTTTTGGAATCACCTACCTTTTCGTATTCAATCCAATGATGTAACGACTAATTCCGATAGATTTGTGTATGTTCTCAAATCAGGAGAATATTACAAAATAGGTATAACAAAAAATGTTGAGCAAAGAATGAAACATCATCAAACAAGTCATTATGAAAAACTTTTATTTGTATAGTTCTTGATAGTCAAATTGGGTCTTCTGGGTTTGCGGTGACAAACAAAGCTAATAACAGCTAAAACCCTTGCTAGGAAAGGCTTTCAATAATGAGGATTCGTTATTTTTGTATCGCATAATACAATT
>CASBRC010000369.1 GCA_949128015.1 Synechococcales cyanobacterium PMM_0003 | reverse complement strand
TTACGCTCTCCTTCTTTTTGTCAGCAATTCTCATTATAAAAATTGGTTTTTTGAAAGGCAGCCTACGGCTGCCTTTCAAAAAACCAATTTTTATAATGAGAATTGCTGACAAAAAGAAGGAGAGCGTAAATGCTCTCCTTCTTTTTCGTTTAAGGTGCTAGAGCGTTGCCTCTGAGCAAACTACCGATAGTCTTGGCGGTAATCTTCAACTGGGTGAATGGATTAGCTGGGACAACGGTTTTGTAGAGATAGCTGTCAAAGGTGAGCTTCTGCACATCTTTGTCGGCACACATTTCGACAAATGCTTCACGAGTAGCATTGGTGGCGTAGAAAACATTCTGGAGAATGTCGAGGACTCTGTACGTCAAGCCGTACTGCTTGTCCCAACGCTTGATGTATACCTTGAGATCGGCTTCGGTGGGGATACGCTTACCAGCTTCAGCAACCTCCACGATCGCTTCGGCACACATACGACCAGACTTCGCGGCAAAGTAAATACCTTCGCCACTGGACTTGGTGACATAGCCAGCCGCATCGCCAACGAGGGCAATACGTCCAACAACGCGGCGAGGACGGGGATGCTCAGGAATTGGATGGGCTTCGACTTTAATCACTTCGCCACCTTCGATCCGAGGCAAGGCGCGAGCGCGGATACCTGCTTGCAGCTTCTTGATTAGCTTTTGGTTCTTGTGCATTGTGCCAGTGCCAACGGCAACGTGGTCGTATTTGGGGAATACCCATGCGTAGAAATCGGGTGAGACATCGTCACCGACATACATTTCGGCAAGGTCTTTGTAATATTCCATCTTTTCGGGCGAAATACGAATGCGCTCTTGGAATGCGATCGCATAGTTATAGTCACCCGCATCCATTGCTTTGGCAACCACCGAGTTAGCACCATCAGCACCGACGATTAGATCGACTTCAAGGCTACGCATTGTGCCTTCATTGCCGCCATTCGCAAAGTCTGAATAGCTAAGAACGTAGGGCTTTTTACCATTTTCGGTAATCTTGATATCGAGAATGCGACCATTGATCAGCTTTGCGCCAAGGCTAACTGAGCGCTCGCGTAAAAATGCATCTAAAACTTCGCGCCGACACATGCCGATATATTCGTCAGGATTGTCTAATTTGATGTCTACTTCTACATTGCTAGGAGAGATCATCTTCATGTTGCGGACGCGGCGATCGATGATTGAGTCAGGCAAGTCGAATTCTTGCACCATGCATAAAGGAATTGCTCCACCGCAGGGCTTGACGTTGTCTAGCTTTCGTTCAAATATGTATGTCTCAATTCCTGCTTTGGCAAGTGTTTCAGCAGCACAGGAACCCGCAGGCCCGCCGCCTACAACAGCAACTCGTAATGTCAAAATGCGCTCCTAAAGCTTTATCTAATCAAGGTTTAACTATTTCTGGATGTTAGCATTTCCGACATTGCGATCGGGGCAAAATTGACGAATATTAACATTTGTATTGTTTTATGTATCATTTAGGCTGTTTTTCAAGAAAGAATCTATGGCGCACGCTGCGCGTGCGCCATAGATTCTTGAGGGAGCTACTTAATTAGGGCTTAAGCAAAAATACCTGAAAGCCTCAATTACTCGTAGGGGCAATTCATGAATTGCCCCTACATTTCGTAGCTAATGCGTAAGTCCTATTAATGAAAATTGCAGGGCTAATGCCTCTCTTTTCTTCGTTTTGTGAATATTGTGCTAATTTTTAAGGGATATCTCAACAGATAGAGCTAAATATGAAATATCTCACAGACGCGATCGCAAATTTTTCTTCGCGATTGGTTTCTCGATCTGCTGCTTTGATGATTTTGCTTAGTTTGCTTGGATTGGGCTTTGCTAAGTCGAGCGAAGCTGCCGAAACCGTCAATTTCCGATTTAATATTTTTGAAGTCTCTGTATCCGTTGATGATCTAGAAGTCTTTTCTAAAACTGGTGAATTGCGCGGCGCTCTTGATACTGCGGCACGTTATATTTCGGCATCAGATATGGCAACCTTTCGGCGTGTTCTCACAGAACGAGCTGATGTGCCTATTTCTCTATTGTCACGATTTCTCTATACATCTCAAGGAGAAAGAGCGCTGGATATCTTAGGGAACTTTATTAAAACTGGTCCCGATCTATCTGGTAATCGTGCCATTCGGTCTGCCGCAGTTCTTGCCACAGCCGACAAGCAGAATGGTCTATCTTTGCTAAGCTTCCTACGGAAATTTCCCACCTCAGATATTTATTTTGATATTCAAGAAGGTTTGCAAACCGTTGGCGAATTGAGTGACCTACTGCAAAATACGCAAAAGGTTGTACAAATGGTCAATGATGAGGCAACTAAATTGGGGGCAACTAGCTCAACGCCAACGCCTTCACCGATTCAGTTGGCTGATTTACGAAATAAGGGTCGTGCGACATGGGATCGCTATAGCTTTAAGGCTCCAGCAATGGATAATCGTTATGAAATTCCCTTCTATTTATTTGTGCCAAAACTGGCTAGTTCTAAAGCTGCGCCTTTACCTGCGATTGTCATCTATCCGGGGCTAATCTCTAATCGCGAACCATTACTTTATCTTGCTGAACATCTTGCTTCCTATGGATTTGCGGTAGTACTGACGGTTTCGCCCAATAGTAGTGAGGAGCAGTTAGATAAATTGATTATTGGAGCTGCCAGTGAGATTGCGCCACCAGAGAGTTTTATTGAGCGTCCACAGGATATAACGGCGGTGCTGAATTACTTAGAGAAGTCACCACAAGCGAGTAACATCAATTGGCAAAATGTGGGGATGATTGGGCATTCTTTTGGTGGCTATGCGGCTTTGGCTCTAGTTAGTGATGCTCAGATTCAATTTGCTGATTTAAAGGAAGCCTGTCAGGGTAAATATAAATGGAACGCCTCACTGTTATTGCAATGTGTGGCGCTGGGATTGCCAAACAAAGCCTATAAATTGGGGGATTCACGGATTAAATCTGCGATCGCAGTTAATCCTGTGACTAGTCATGTTTTGGGTAAATCGGCACTGAGCAAAATTACTGTGCCGATCGCAATTGTTGGTAGTTCTGATGATACGTTTGCGCCTGTTGTCTCTGAGCAAATCGTGCCTTTTACATGGATAACCAGCCCAAATCGCTATTTGGTATTGCTAAACAAAGCTGGACATACGGCGGTTACGGCGATTACTTCTAGCGATCGTCTCAGTCCTGAAATCAGCAGTGTTCTGGCAGGTTCAAGTGCGATCGAGTCGCAGGATTATCTCAAGTTGTTGAGTGTGGCTTTTTTCAAAACGCATCTAGTCCAAGAGGCTGGCTATACTGATTACCTCACAACCGAATATTTTGCAGGAATCTCTACTCCTTCGGCACGAGTGAGTCTATTGCGATCGCTAGCGATCGAAAAAATTGAGGCGGCAATTCGATGATTAAGTAGGGGTTTTGCAAATGCAAAACTCTCTTTGTTTAACCGATTACAAAATTCATTCGCATCTTCTCAATTGACTTGTTCAACAGAACGTCGATCGCTATCTCTGTCTCAAATATACCAGATCTGAGTATGCTTTTTGTTGTGGCTTAATGCGATCGGGGGTATAATATTTCCATGAATATCTAAAAACTACAGCGTTATGCAAGTAATTCGGTTACAACAAACTGTAGAAAAAGATAGGGAAATTCATCTAAGTGATTTACCTGTTTTGCAGGGTCAAGAGGTTGAAGTAATAGTTCTAATTTCTCCTTTGCCTGAGCCTAAAAAGACTTTTACTGCACGTCAGTTACTTGATTCTGGGTTGATTGGTGTGTGGGAAAATCGGACTGATATTAAGGATAGTCTGACCTACGCTCAGCAGTTGCGAGATCAATCTCAAGCAAAACGTTATGATATTTTTGGATAGTGACATTGTCATAGACTTCCTGCGAAGATATCCTCCAGCGATTAGTTGGTTAGAATCTCTAGGGGATGAGAAGCTTTTTTTGTCTGGATATGTGGCAATGGAACTGATGTAGGGATGTAATAATAAGATTGAATTGCAGCAAATCCGAAGACTGATTGCTAATTTTGAGGTTGTCTGGGCAACAGCCGAAACTTGTAATCAAGCTTTAGAAGTGTTTGCAGAGTATAATCTTAGTCATGGTCTTGGTTTGATTGATGCTTTGATTGATCAAACTTCTATCTCTTTGGGTGTGCCGTTACATACGTTTAATGTTAAGCATTATGCTGTTATTCCAATGCTTACAACTGTACAACCTTATGAGAGGCGATAGATTAAGTGTTCAGAAATTTAAATTGAACTCATTCAAAAAATTGGAAAGATCGCACAAATCGCACCATCATGTCTGGTGATTCGGGTGTTACTGAGCTTGCCATTGACTAAATACTTTTTCATAGTTCAACCAGTTGCTTGTTACTTTCTATATCTTGATTTTCACTAGCAACTTCTAACCAAGCCTGTACTGCTTCTTGCAACATTTCTAGCAAATGCTCGTAGCTGTCTCCCCAAGTATGACATCCTTTCAGTGCTGGCACAGAGCCACACCAGACACAATCTTCTTGCCAAATAATTGCTTTGATTTGCATAGATTTACTATTGTTTAATCCCATGTCTTTGTTTTAAGCTTAATTGAATTGCTCCAAGTTAATTATTTCAGTTCTTAAACCTTCCATAATGATATATGGAGGCATCATGGCGTTAACAAAGCGAAATCGATAATGTCGTTCAACTCCTTTTTTCTCTAGAACATTCCCTCTAGACTCTTCACAAAACTGATTAAGATGTCGATTAAAAGCCGAGGTTGTGGTGTATTCTTTACCTAATATTCTTGATAATGGTTCTCTCACATCTACGGCTCGAAAGCAGCCTGTGTCATCTTTTTTTGCTAAAGCACAGGCTAGCAAAACTTTAGGATAGATAGTTTCTTGCCGAGAACTAAAGATAGAGGTTGAATAAGCAGTCATGATGCTATGTTGTGCATTTTCACAGGCTTGTCTGATTGCTTTGATGAGATGATTTACATCAATGTTAGATTTATTCTCGCGTATTGCTGACTGAGAAGCGTATAGAGC
>CASBRC010000368.1 GCA_949128015.1 Synechococcales cyanobacterium PMM_0003 | reverse complement strand
GTTCAAGATTCAATTGATTAAAATCAATTTGGGTAATATCTGTGGAAGGTAGATTAAGACAAGTATCAGGGAAATTTTTATGATGAGTTCTTACAGCATGAGGATTAATCTCAATACCTCCTAAAATCCTACATCCAGCATTTTGAAAACCTAAGCTTAAACCTCCTGCTCCACAGAAAAGGTCTATAACTCTAGGCGCGTAAAACTTTGACATTAATTCTCCCAAATATTCATTGCAATAACTACAATCTTAAGTAGTTGCTGCTACACGACTTCATCACTACTTCCTAAAACCTCTAAATATAAGGCTCTTTTGCGATCGCAGCTTATCCGACACATTCATAACCAGTATCTTGAGTTAGTAATCCAACATTAGCATTTTGGATCTCGTAGCGATCGATTCTATGTCAATAGCTATGAAAACTTTTCATGCAAATCAGCGATACCTCGCTCATATGGGGAGTTAAGCGAAACCAGATTTCATAAAAAATTATACTTTATAGGTACAACGATCTGAGTCAATCTTTTTAAGTGGCTTCACCTGTTCCCCCCTATGAGCGAATGATATTTACTCACTGCGAGGATGGTAGCTGTCCTTTTTTAAGAATATCAATCACCGCAGTGTGACGCTTCAGATCGTTTTGGACTTGCTCGTAAATATTACGATCGCAACCTTTTAGACCAATCACACCATATAGCTGCACATTGCCAACGCGCCCCTTAAGCGCATGCTCACCAAAATCAACAACATCAATCTCGTCTTTGACAATTTCGTAAAGATTGCCCGTAATCACGATATCTGTCCCCAGATCCTTGGTCATGCCTTCGACACGACTGGCAACATTGACCGTATCACCAATTACGGCATATTCAAGACGACGCGCTGATCCAATATTACCGACTGTTACTTCTCCATAATTAATCCCAATTCCATTGGAGAAAGGGATTTGATTCTCAGATTGCCATACTTTACGAAGTTCCATTAAAACCGATCGCATATTTAACGCTGCATGGATGGCATTCATCGCATCGGCTTTCTCACCTCGCGAGACAGGTGAGCCAAACTCCGCCATGATCGCATCACCAATGAATTTATCAATAGTGCCTTGATATTCCAAAATTGCGTCTACCATTCCGCCCAGATAAGTATTCAATTGTTGGATCAATAATTTGGCGGGTAAACGACTAGACAGCGTAGTAAAGCCGCGAATATCAGAGAAGAGAACGGCTGCTTTGATCGTGCGACCTTCTAGAAGGTCGCGAAAATTATCGGGCTGGTTGACAATCTCTTCCACAATTGGGGCTGCAACATAACGCTCTAGAGTGCGACGCAGCAAGAGCTTATCAATTTGAGCAGCTATGGAACCTGTGGTTAAGAGCGCTATTCCATTTAAGCCAATCGCGATCGCAGGAACTGCCACAGGCAAAATCGTACTCGTATAAATAAAACAGACATAGCCAAGTCCAACCCATGCGATCGCAATCCCAAAAGCGGCTAGAATCTGAGTGGTAGGACGTTTAAAAAGACAGAGCATGCCGCCTGAGATACCAACTAGCAGAAAGATAAAAATGCCTTGCTGTATAGGATTTGCGATTAAATCTGCCATGCTTTTACCCTGCATGAGCGTTGCGATCGCATTGGCATGAATTTCAATTCCTGGCATTCTCCCCATTGCTGAGTTTTGAATATCTTGTTTTGATGCTGCCGTCGCACCGATTAAAACAATTTTATCTTTAAAGAATTTCCCACCCTGTAGTTGTTCGCTATTCCAATTGTCGGGATCGACTACGTAATAAAAGGGAATCTGTTGCTGAGAGTTTGCCCATGTATCTGCACCACCAAAAAAATAAACCCCATCGCCTTTAGGTTTGGGATAACTAATTTTCGCAACATTCAGGGTTGCGGCGGCAAAGGTTGGCACAATCGGTAAACCGCTATCTGCTGGCGGCTGTACTCCTAATCGGTGGATATTATCCGTCACTTCAGGTTGAAAATTAATTAGTCCTAAAGTATTCGGTTTGAGTTGAAAAAGTCCATCAGGTGAGGCAAGTTGCAAAATATTTGCTTCCCCAATTTGCGTAAATTCATAACTAGCTGCAAATACTGCGCGTTCGCCATATTTTGCGATCGCAGTTTGAAATTTGCCATCATCAGCAGCGCCATGATCTCCAGGTGTCACAAACAAAATATCGAAGGCAACTACTTTTGCACCAGCTTTTACGAGCTTTTCTAGCACTTGGGCATAGACCACCCGCTTCCATGTGGTCGTGCGAAATGGCTCCAAGAAAGGGCGCTTTTTTGGGTCATAAAATTCACCTTGGCGCAATGAGAGATCGTCGATCGCCAAAATTACAATGTCCTTAGGCGGAGCCATTGAACCACGCCATTTAAAAAAAGCAGATTGGGTCTGACGTTCGAGGTTTTGAACTTGATTTATTTCTAAGCCTGTGGCGATCGCACTTAAAGTTGCGATCGCGCCGATCATGGCATAACCAATAAACTTAGGACTCGATAAGGTTTTAAATTTCCGCTTGAAGTTGGCTAGCATAATATTTTTTTAAACTAAATCAAAATCTTATATGACTTTTATGGATAGTCAATCCTGAGATTGTTGATGCTAAAATATGCCTTGATATTTTGTTAGGAAAACAATATATGTCCACTAGACGCACTGATAGCGTATTTCCTGTTGGTTATAACCGAGATACTGATAGCCTTGTCGAAGGAATGACTAAACGTGAATATTTTGCGATTATGATCATGCAAGGATTGACGGCTGCTAATGCTAGGTTTGAGGATGAGTACCAAAAAGCACGTTTAGCTGTCACCGAAGCTGATGCTTTAATCGATATTCTTGCTTACGAGGCAAATCCGAAAGCTTAAAACCCAAATAATTTAAACAACTCGCTTCGCGAGTTGTTTAAATTATTTGGGTTTTACTTGCTTAGTACAGCTAAAGGTAATTAATTTATGTTTGCCCGATCGCTTAAAAAAATATTTAATTTTAGTCAAAGTTCTCAGAAACTAACTGTTTACCAGCTTGGTAACCCAATCCTGAGAGAAATCGCTCAACCGATCGCAAATATTTGCGATCGCAAAATCCAGCAATTAATAGATGAGATGCTAGTTACGCTTAAAAAAAGTAATGGCGTTGGTATAGCGGCTCCTCAAATTGGGCGATCGCTACAATTAATTATCGTTGCCTCACATCCCAATGAGCGTTATCCGCACGCGCCCCAAATGGAACCGACCGCGATGATCAATCCTCAGATCGTTTCGCATTCAGAGGAAACCGAAAAAGGCTGGGAAGGTTGTTTGTCAGTGCCGATGATTCGTGGGTTAGTGCCACGCTATCGGGAAATCGAAGTTGCCTATTTAGATCGCCAAGGCAATCCGCAGACCGCTAAACTAACTGATTTTGTGGCAAGAATATTCCAACATGAATACGATCATTTAGAAGGCAAGGTATTTTTAGATCGCGTAGAAAGTACTCTTGATCTAGCTTCTGAAGCGGAATATCAAAATATTTTACAACTGATGTAAGCCCCTAAAAACCTCACCCCTAACCCCTCTCCTTGCAAAGGAGAGGGGAACAAGAAAAACTCTGGCTCCCCTTCTCCTTGCAAGGAGAAGGGGTTGGGGGATGTGGTGAATTTTCTTTCCACGTAACAGCAGTGAAAATTATGACAGTAATCAAAAACGTTTTAGGCGAGAACTTGGAGCTATGCTGCTCATCGCCAGTGACAGGATTTTATCGTGATGGATTTTGTCAAACAGGCGATCGCGATATTGGAGTGCATGTCATCTGCGCTCAAGTTACCGATGAGTTTCTAGACTATACCAAGGCTCAAGGTAATGACTTAAGGACACCTGCACCAATGTTTAATTTTGTAGGATTAAAGGCAGGCGATCGCTGGTGTTTATGTGCATCGCGCTGGAAAGAAGCCTTAGAAGCAGGAGTTGCGCCGCAGGTAGATCTTGCCGCTACCCATGAAGCAGCTTTAAAAATTGTCTCTCTCGATCAATTACAAAAGCACGCAATTTAGAAACCAAAAAGACTCGCAAAGCGAGTTTTTTTGGTTTCTAAAGCAAGTCTTGGCAAATTTGCTTCCATGCCGCCACAGGATCAGGTGCAGCCGTAATCGGTCTACCGATTACTAAATAATTTGCACCTGCTGCGATCGCATTTTTGGGAGTCATCACTCGACTTTGATCGCCAACGGCTGCACCTGCGGGGCGTACTCCAGGGGTCACAAAACAAAAATCATTACCCAATTGCGATCGCAAATTAGCAACTTCATGGGGTGAACAGACTGCACCCGTCAGTCCGCTTGATTGGGCTAAAAATACTAACTTAGAAACATATTCAGAGACTTCTAGCGGTACTTGTAAATCAGATTTTAATTCGAGAGCAGAAATACTAGTTAATAGCGAGATCGCCAAAAGCTGTGTTGATGAACCTTGAATTTCGGCTTGAGCAGCTTGCATCATCGCTTTCCCACCCGAAGCATGGATTGTTAGGAAATCAGCACCATATTTAGTCGCCACTCGACATGCCGAACCAACTGTATTCGGGATGTCATGCAGCTTTAAATCGAGAAATATCTTTTTATTACGTGCTTTTAGTTCCTGTAAAATCGTCTTACCATCAGCGATAAATAGCTCTAGTCCGACTTTCCAGAAACCTACTTCGGGTATGCGATCGCAAAAACTTATCGCTTCATTAGCAGATGGAAAATCCAACGCCACGATAATTTTTGTTTGGGGATCGACTTCAGGATTAAGGTTTATTTTCATTGCTTTATCGCAAATTTGAACGATACTAGAGACTAATCCTATTACGTATTGACGTTTGTGAGGATCTATGCGAGCGGTATTGATGGCAGGTGGTTCTGGAACGAGATTGCGCCCACTTACATGCGATCTGCCAAAACCGATGGTTTCGGTGCTAAATCGTCCTATCACCGAACATATTCTCAATTTATTGAAGCGTCACGGTATTCGTGAAGTAATTGCGACATTGCATTATTTACCTGATGTAATTCGCGAACATTTTGGCGATGGATCGGACTTTGGCGTGAATATGATGTATGTGGTTGAGGAAGATCAACCACTAGGGACATCAGGCTGCGTCAAAAATGTGGAAAGTCTCTTAGATAGTACTTTTTTGGTAATTAGCGGTGATAGCGTCACCGACTTTGACCTCACCGCCGCAATCAAATTTCACCGAGCCAAAAAATCACAGGCAACTATAATTTTGCGTCGAGTCAGCGATCCTATGGCTTTTGGGGTAGTGATTACTGATAAGGAAGATCGCATCATAAGATTTTTAGAAAAACCCTCAACAAGCGAGGTTTTTTCGGATACGGTCAATACAGGTATTTATATTTTTGAGCCTGAAGTCTTAGACTTTTTAACAGCTAATGAGCCAAGTGACTTTTCTAACGATCTGTTTCCGCTTTTACTCGCTAAAAATGTGCCAATGTTTGGCTATATCGCTAGTGGCTATTGGTGTGATATTGGGTCTTTAGAGGCATATCGACAAGCTCAGTATGATGCGATCAGAGGTCGTGTTCACCTAGATCTTGACTATGTACAGTTGCGGACAGGATTGTGGATTGGCAAGCATACAGTCATATCGCCCACCGTCCAGATTGAAACACCTGTGCTGATTGGTAGTAATTGCTCGATCGGCGATCGCACTAAAATTTCCGCAGGTACAATCATCGGCGATCGCGTCACTATTGGTACAGATTGCGATCTTCAACGTCCGATTATTGGCAATAGTGCCATGATTAGCGAAGAATGCCATCTCTGGGCTTGCACGATTTCCCGCAATGCCCGCATTAGTCGCCGCGCTCATGTGATGGAAGGCGCAGTGGTCGGCTCAAATTCCGTGATCGGTGAAGAGGCAAGGGTTTTCCCAAATGTCCGAATTTGGCCCAGCAAACATGTAGAGGCTGGTGCAACCGTAACGACAAACTTGATCTGGGGGGCGATGGCTGCAAGAAATCTGTTTGGGCAATATAGTGTGTCTGGCTTAGCCAATGTCGATATTACGCCCGAATTTGCCGTGAAGTTAGGCGCGGCCTATGGTGCAACATTGCGTCCTAATTCCCATGTGATGGTTTCGCGTGACCAACGCACGATTTGCCGAATGCTAACGCGATCGCTAATTTCGGGCTTGATGTCAGTGGGAATCAATGTCGAGAACCTAGAAGCCACAGCGATCCCCATCTCCCGATTTATTGCCCCAAGCCTAGGCGTTGTCGGTGGCATCCATGTGCGCGTACATCCCGATCGCAATGACTGCGTAATGATTGAGTTTCTAGATGCGAATGGGATCAATATCAATAAATCTGCTGAGAAAAAGATTGAAAGCACATTTTTTAAAGAGGATTTTCGCCGCGCCCGTATTGAAGAAATTGGTGAAATTAGCTATCCCACTCGTGTCTTAGATTATTACAACAGTGGCTTTGCCAAAAATATTGATGTTGAGGCAATCAGATTTAGCGATTGCAAGAAAATCGTTATTGACTATGTTTATGCGGTCTCAGGTGCGGTCTTACCAAGGATTTTAGGCAAATTTAGCACCGATGTGGTGGTGCTAAATGCCAGCCTCAATGAGATCGCTCCAGCTCCTGATGCACGCGAAAAAATGTTGATCCAACTAACCGATGTGGTCAAAGCGGTCAGAGCCAACTTTGGGGTGCAAGTCTATGCCAATGGCGAAAAATTTATCTTGATTGATGAATTGGGTAAGCCAATTCGCGATGAAGTCTTAACAGGGCTGATGGTGGAAATGGTGTTGACATCTCAGCGCGGTGGGACTGTCGTTGTCCCTGTATCGACTTCGGGACTTGTAGAACTGATTGCCGAGAAGCATGGAGGTAAAGTTATTCGGACAAAGGCAAACCCAACCGCATTGATGGCGACTTGTCACAGTCATGAAGGTGTGGTACTAGGCGGTTCCGCCGACATGGGTTTTATTTTCCCGCAGCTTCACTCAGGATTTGATGCGATGTTTAGTATCGCCAAGATCATGGAATGGATCACTCTACAAAAGCGATCGCTGTCGCAAGTAAGGTTGCATTTGCCCCGTTGTCATTTCCGTAAACAGATCGTGCGTTGTCCTTGGAGTGTCAAAGGTACACTCATGCGTCATTTGGTCGAATCTTATGGGCGCGAAAAAATTGAGCTGATCGATGGTGTAAAGGTTTTTTATAGCGATCACGATTGGGTCTTGGTGCTACCCGACGCAGGCGATCCGCTTGTACATGTCTTTGCAAACGGCTTTGATACGTCAATGAGCAATGGGCAAGCTTGGGCTGAGCAGCATATCCAAGATTTTTGTAGTCACATTGATGGTTTCTGTAAGCTCCAGATTGCGCTCTCTAAAGACTCCGTTCTGCTAGACAATTAGATTCCTGCTTCTTATAGCTATCGCTAAGTATGTTAGGACATAAAACCCAAAAAGTAGAGGCGGCGCGGAGCGCCGCCTCTACTTTTTGGGTTTTGGTTTGTCTTAATACAAGTGGCGATAGCTATAACTACTTTCAAGGTTTGCACCGCCTACAGTGATACAAACCTTGAAATTAGTTTTTTGATAGG
>CASBRC010000367.1 GCA_949128015.1 Synechococcales cyanobacterium PMM_0003 | reverse complement strand
GATTAGACTGAAACGAAGACAGGTAGGACTTGTGTGTACACGGCAGTGCAAAGGGGAGGGAACAAGATTTCTGGTTTTCCCCCTTTGCAAGGGGGAATTAAAGGGGGTAAGTCCGACTTACGTGTTTCACAGGGTATTTTCTTTTTTGGAAATGTCCTTAATGTCTATTTTTAGATTGCGAAGAGAGAGAGTCTAGAGAGAATAAGACTCTCTCTAAGAATGGTTTTAAATTTTTTTAGAGAATATTATGGCAGCGAAAATACCTGTAACTGTGATTACTGGCTTCTTGGGCAGTGGCAAAACTACTCTAATTAGAGAACAGTTACAAAATAATCAAGGCAAGCGCATTGCCGTACTTGTGAATGAATTTGGCGAGATTGGCATTGATGGCGATTTACTCCGTTCTTGCAAGGTTTGCGATGAAGATGGCAAAGAGCTAACTCCCAATATTGTGGAATTAACCAACGGCTGTCTTTGCTGCACTGTGCAAGAAGAGTTCTTGCCGACAATGCAAGAGTTGTTGAAAATACGCGATCGCATTGATTGTATTCTCATCGAAACCTCTGGCTTAGCCTTACCTAAACCTCTGATTCAAGCTTTCCGTTGGCAAGAAATCCGCAATGGTGCGACTGTTGATGGAGTGATTGCGGTAGTCGATTGTGAAGCGGTTGCTAGTGGAAGATTAGTAAGCGATATTGATGCTTTAAATGCCCAGCGTCAAGAAGATCCTAATCTTGATCATGAAACTCCGATCGAAGAATTATTTGAAGATCAGCTAGCCTGTGCGGATTTAGTGATCTTGACTAAGACAGATCTCGTTGATGAAGCGGCTCAAGCTAAGGTGCAGTCGTGGCTCAAGCATGAATTGCGGGATGGAGTGAAAGTCGTCGCTTGTGATGCTGGCAAAGTCAGTTCGGAGATTTTGCTCGGTTTTAATGCTGCGGTTGAAGATGATCTTGATGCGCGTCCTAGCCATCATGATACGGAAGAAGAGCATGAACATGATGATGATATTAATTCGATTAATATCGTGACTGAGCAAGCCTTTGAGCCAACTGAGCTATTAGCTTCACTCAAAAATGCGATCGCAGATCAGGAAATCTATCGCATTAAGGGCTTTGTGAATGTACCAAACAAACCAATGCGAATGGTGTTACAAGGCGTAGGCGATCGCCTCGAAACTTCCTATGATCGCCTCTGGGCTAGCGATGAAACTCGCCAAACGCGCTTAGTATTTATCGGTCAATCTTTAGTGCGATCGCAAATTGAGTCAGCACTTAAAATTAGCACTTAACCTATAGCTATTTATAGGGCGCGTTGCGCCCTATAAATAGCATCACTTCTTAGGAATTTTTGCCTTGCAATCTACTACCGCTATCTGTCCCAGCCTCTTTAATGCGACCACCGCCCAAGATGGCATCCTTTCGCGCATTCGTCTACCTGCGGGAATGATTACATCTACGCAATGCGAAGCACTTGTACAGGTTGTTAATCAATTTGGTAATGGTGAAATCCAAATTACGAATCGCGCTAATCTCCAAATCCGTACCAGTCAAGCTTTGTCCCTAGAAATTCTGCAAGATTTTCAAGACTATGCACTTGCTTCTAGTAATGCGAAGATTGATGGATTGCGGAATATTATGGCTAGTCCTACCGCAGGGATTGATATCCAAGCAAAAATCAATACAATTCCCTTTGTGAAACAATGGAATTTATATCTCGTAAATCATTCTGAATTAGAAATTCTATCGAATAAGTTTAGTGTCTGCTTTGATGGCGGCGAAACGATTAGCGTTTGCGATCGCCCTAATGATATTTGCTTCGCAGCAGTTGAAGTTAATGGGAAGATTTATTTTAACCTACACCTTGGTTTAGGCGATCGCGGCGAATCTCCGTCAGCATTGGGAATTTTAATTTCTCCTAACCAAGTTATAGAAGTTCTTGGCGCATTAGCTGAGATTTATCGCGACTATACAGAGCAGAAGCTAAATCAAAATCATTCTCTTACCCGTCCACCTCGTTTCAGAGAACTTTTAAAAGATTTGGGGGTTGAGCGTTATCTTGAATTAGTTGAAGATAAACTTGGTTACTCATTAAGCCCCTCACTCCCATCCACTCTCCCATTAGGAGCAAGATCTTCCTATACCCATATAGGAATCCATGCTCAAAGGCAATCGGGGCTTTTCTATATTGGTGTGGTCATTCCTCTAGGAAGAATAACTCATCGTCAGTTACAAGGCTTAGGGGATTTAGCGAAACAATATGGTGGTGGAGCTTTGCGCTTAACGCCTTGGCAAAATATGCTCATTACCGATATTGCAGAAGCGAATATCGAACTGGTAACACAGGAACTCAATGATTTAGGCTTATCTATTTCTGTAAATAATCCCTACTCTGCGATCGCAGCTTGTTCTGGGTATAAGGGATGCAAGGCAGCGTTCACTGATACACAAGGGGACGCAAAAAAAGTTGCTACTTATTTAGAAAACTGCATCAAACTTGATTATCCAATTAATATTCATTTTTCAGGCTGTGATAAATCCTGCGCTCAACATCATCCTAGTGATATTGCTCTAGTGGGAATTCAGCGACAAGATCCAAATAGTCCTGAAGTATACAGAGTGTATGTCGGTGATGGAGATACTAATTTTGGCAGAGAAATCTATGCAGAATACGCAGCAAAAGACTTACCTGCACTAATCGTCCAGTTATCGCAAGTCTATCAAAATCAGCGTTCTGAATCTAATTTATTCAAAAACAACAAAGCCAAAAATGATAAAATTCAGCGATGAGTTTTGACAACACCTGCAAATTCCTCGCCGAAACCTTTCCCAGTGACTTCGCCAGTTGGCTATTAACGTTGCCGCATCGACGGCTATAATATCAGGTATAGCCTACCCCTGTTAAGGTGACCAACGAACTTGCGAGATCCTACGGATATGTCTCCTTTAAATTTCATATCAAAAGTTCAAGGAAATAGCTTTTTAAAGGCTGAAACAACCGATCTGCGTTCGCTATTTTTGCACCTTAACAGGGGTAAGGTATAGCCCTAAATAAAGAAATCATCCGAAGATTACTAAGGAGCGAAATCATGAAAGAATCAGTAATTTATCAAGAAATTTTGCTTGAAGGCGAGGCTAAAGGTATATCCAACGGCATAGCTGAAGGTATAGCCAAGGGTGAAGCTAAAGGCTTAACTAAAGGCTTAACTAAAGGCAAGGCTGAAGAAAGAAACCAAATTGCCTTAAAAATGCTGCGTTCCAATGTTCCAGTTGAGTCGATCGCAGAATTCACAGGACTAACCCTAAAACAAATCGAAAAGCTACAAAAAACAGCATTAAAACTACCAAGAGTAAGGAAAATAACTAGACCATCGCGATCACCTAAGCAATAAGCAAAATCCAAAAAAAAAGGCGGCGCAATGCGCCGCCTTTTTTTTTAGATATCTAGATCGGCAAGCCCCAGTTTCGATCCGTAAGTTTCGATAAATTCACGGCGCGGCGCGACCTTATCACCCATCAAAATTGTGAAAATGCGATCGGCTTCGGCAGCATCTTCGATCGTCAGACGTTTTAGCGATCGCGTAGCAGGATTCATCGTGGTTTCCCATAGCTGCTGCGGCATCATTTCACCTAGCCCTTTAAATCGCTGAATATTGTAATTAGCGTTGGGAGGGAAAGTCGCGATCGCTGCTTGCAATTCGCGATCGCTATAGCAATATTGAGCATTTTTACCGCGCTCCAATTTATATAACGGCGGGCAACCGATATAGATAAAACCGCGATCGAGAAGTTCTCTTTGATAGCGATAGAAGAAGGTCAGCAGCAAAGTGCGAATGTGCGCTCCATCCACGTCCGCATCAGCTAGCAGAATGATTTTGTGATAGCGCAATTGGGATTCGTTAAAGTCTTCGCCTTTAATGCCCAGACCACAGCCTGTAATCAACGCTTGGATTTCATTGTTCTTATAAATCTTGCTGTCATCGGCTCTCTCAATATTGAGAACTTTACCGCGCAATGGCAGGATCGCTTGATAGTGGCGATCTCGACCTTGCTTAGCGCTGTTATGGACAAATACACCACTAGCTAGTTTGAAATTATGGGTATTTTCTACTTCAATGTCATACACGTCTACTGTGTTTTGTAATGTCTCAACCTGAGTGACATAGATTCTCTTTGGCGCAGATGGTCTGCTACCGCTATCACCTATTACAGAAGCCATGAATGGAGGGCATTTTAATGTATCATTC
>CASBRC010000366.1 GCA_949128015.1 Synechococcales cyanobacterium PMM_0003 | reverse complement strand
GTAGATAGGCATAATAAAAACCAGAATCCAAAAAGCTGTGGCGCACGCGCAGCGTGCGCCACAGCTTTTTGGGCTTTAGGGTTTTTATTATGCCTACCTACTTACTCAAAGCTTATAAGCCTAGGTAGTTTGAATAACGCTATGAATTACGGTAGTTTTGTTTCCATTGCACAGTTAACCGATATTCATTTATTTGAAGATATCGAAAATTCTTTGGTGGGTATTCAGACCGAAGCTTCTTTTCAAGAAGTTTTAGTTGAAGTTAAAAGAACTTTGCCACAGATTGATTTATTGCTTTTGACGGGGGACTTAACTCAAGATGGTAGTTCAGAATCCTATGACCGCTTGCGGCATTCGCTTGATAAATTTGGGATTCATGCCTATTGTTTAGCGGGAAATCACGATGATTTGCCGTTAATGCAAAGTCATCTACCTAGTGAATACGTTCACCTGAGCCGATCACTAGATGTTGGTAAATGGAGGATCTTGCTGCTAAGCTCTGTTGTCGTTGGTGCAGTACATGGATACTTGACAGCTTCAGAATTAGCATGGCTAGAAGACAATCTGAAAGCTTATCCCGATCGCCCGACCTTAATCGCTTTTCATCATCCCGCTATGCCATTGGGTTCACAATGGATCGACGGTATCTGTTTGGACAATCAAGATCAGTTTTGGGAAATTTGCGATCGCTATCCGCAAATTGAAGTTGTCTTAAATGGACATGCTCAT
The DNA here is from genome assembly GCA_949128015.1 of Synechococcales cyanobacterium PMM_0003. Lineage (GTDB taxonomy): Bacteria > Cyanobacteriota > Cyanobacteriia > Pseudanabaenales > Pseudanabaenaceae > Pseudanabaena. The sequence goes on along the minus strand of CASBRC010000366.1, from coordinate 1,779 downwards.
CAAGATTTTGACGAAATTTATGAAACTCCTCATAATTCTGTACGTTGTCTGGTCACACCTTCTACTTGTGTCCAGTTTCAGCCCAAAAATCAAAAGTTCCAAATCGATAATCAATCCCCAGGATTTCGCCATTTACGTCTTTATCCTAATGGAGTAATGGAAACGGAAGTCCACCGCCTTAAAGTTGGTAGTTTCCATCCCGATCTCGCTGCGATCGGTTATTAAGTAACCTCAAAGAGCTGTGGCGCACGCTGCGCGTGCGCCGCAGCTCTTTGTGATAATATAAAAGACTGTATTTGTTAGCGTAGCCAACAAATACAGTCTTTTATATTGATTTAGAACTAATGCATCCGCAGATCATTGTTATTAAAATTGGAACGTCTAGTCTTAGTGATCCTGAATCGGGGGATTTACAACTAGCAACGATCGCAAAATTAGTTGAAGCGATCGTGCATTTGCGACGAGAAGGGCATAGTGTAGTCCTAGTTTCTTCAGGCGCAGTGGGAATTGGCTGTGGTCGCCTAGGACTGAAGCAGCGTCCGCGCAAGATCTCTAAGAAACAGGCGGTTGCTGCGGTTGGGCAAGGACGCTTAATCAGGATTTACGATGACTTTTTTGGCTCGTTGCAACAGCCCGTTGCCCAAGTTTTATTGACACGCGGAAATCTGATTCAGCGACAGCATTATATGAATGTCCATGCAACTTTCCATGAGTTGTTAGAAATGGGAGTTGTGCCAATTGTGAATGAGAATGATACAGTTGCTGTCGAAGAATTAAAGTTTGGCGATAACGATACGTTATCAGCTCTGGTGGCAAGTTTAATTGAGGCAGATTGGTTATTTTTATTAACCGATGTCGATCGCCTTTATTCTGATGATCCGCGCCAAAATCCTGATGCTAAGCCAATTGAGTTTGTCGAACATTCAGATCTGCAAGAACTCAGACAAGCGATCGGTGAGAAGCAAGCACTAGGCGTACAGGTGGGCGCACAGGGTGGCGGAACACAATGGGGAACGGGCGGCATGACAACGAAACTTGATGCTGCCAGAATCGCTTCGGCGGCGGGAGTGCGTACAGTGATTACGAGAGGTGCTTTTCCCGATCGCATGTCAGCAATTCTCAATGGCGAAAACTTCGGCACACAATTTGCAGCCCAGCCGAAAACCGTGAATGCCCGTAAACGTTGGATTGCTTATGGCATGGTTCCTATCGGTAAGATATTTCTAGATGATGGAGCTGTAAAGGCGGTTATTAGTAAGGGGCGATCGCTTTTGCCTGCGGGAATCACTCAAGTGGAAGGGAGGTTTGAGGCTAACGAATCGGTAAGTATTTGCGATCGCAATGGCAAAGAAATTGCTAGAGGGATTTCTAATTACAGTAGCAGCGATATTCTTCGCATTCTTGGTTCTCAATCTGAGGATATTCCCAAATTATTAGGCTTCGATGGCGAAGAGACAGTAATTCATCGTGATAATTTAGTGAGTTTATAAAAAAGACAAAAAGTTGTGGCGCACGCGCAGCGTGTGCTACAGCTTTATCAATTTAATTGAAATTTGCGATCGCAATCTAAAAACCAGATTACAATATTTAAGTTATCCAGTCGTCCAAATCTAAAACTTATGGCTCGAAGATCTAAAGCCTCTAATCATCATGCTGCCGCTTCTACAAATGACCTTGGACTCTCAGATCTTCGTCTTCGGCTTAACTTTTTGGAAAAAGAAAACGCCAAACTAATTACGCAGATTGAAACGAACCGTACTAAACTGCATAATCTAAATG
>CASBRC010000365.1 GCA_949128015.1 Synechococcales cyanobacterium PMM_0003 | reverse complement strand
TTAAGATTGCCTCGACCTGTAAGCAAGAGGCGATAGTCTGCCCAGATTCCATAAAGAGCATCGGCTAAGCCACCAACAAGCGGTAATTTCGTAATTGCATAGATCCAACCAATGCCAAGGATGTCATAGGTTTGGCGAAATACTTCCACATTTTGGACAATCTCGCCATCGGGTAATACTGCATGAATACGCCCCATGGCTGTTTCAAAGTCAATGTCTGCATTGTCGGTAGGGTCATAGTCATCGGCAGCGATATCGACAAATTTAATCAAATTGAGATCGCCATCTTTACCTTTTAAAAAGTTGACTTCGCGCACGCATAAGGGACATGCGCCATCATATAACAGCTTAATTTTCCATGTTTTGGCTTTGACATCGTTGGCGTTTGTCTGTGGAGATAGCATTTGGTTAGACTTGTTTATTTTCTATGCCTATTTTATCGCGATAAATTCGGGTTGTCCTCACCCACGCAACCCAAAAAAGATAAAGTCGCACGCTTAGCGTGCGACTTTATCTTTTTTGGGTGATATCAAACTTTTACTAGAGGCTTTGCGCCAGTGCGAATAGGAATAGAAATATACATGCCTTCTCTAGCCATTACCGCCCCCGCAAACTTCTCTTGAGCTAACCGACCAAACTCATCCAACTGATCATCACTATGCAAAGGATCATGATGAAAAATTACTAGAGTCTTGACCTTAGCAGCCTCAGCAACTTTAATTGCCTCCTGCCATGTTGAATGTCCCCAACCAATTCTTGGACTTGAGCTTGACCAATATTCCTCATTAGAATAAGTGGCATCCATAATTAATACATCGGCATCGCGAGCCAGATATATAAGATTTTCATCAACGCGATCGCTAAAATGTTCAGTATCAGTGGCATAAACTGCCACGCGATCGCCACAACTAACTCGATAGCCCGTCGCCTCCCCTGGATGATTGAGCATTCCCGCCTCAACTGTCACTCCATTGCCAAGCTCAATCACACTGGGAACTGTAACATCAAAAAACTCCAGACATGAAGCCATTACCCGTAATGGCACTGGGAAATTTGGATGATGCATCTGCTCTTCTAGCCGCTCCTGCATCGTTTGACCTGTCGGCGCGATCTTCCCGTAAATTTTAAATAGATTTCCTTTAACAAAAGCAGGAGAGAAAAAAGGAAACCCCTGAACGTGATCCCAGTGGCTATGGGTGAAGAAAATACTCGCTTCAACTGGCATCTGCTTTAACAAATGCTGACCTAAAACCCTAATCCCCGTTCCCCCGTCGAAAATAATACGTTCACCTTGGCAGCGCATTTCGACACAAGGAGTATTACCACCATAGCGTACTGTGGTGGGGCCAGGTGTGGCTATACTTCCGCGCACACCCCAAAAATGAATAGAGAACTCGCTGTCAGAAATGGACATTAGCTAACTCATTGTCAGAGAATTTTGAATCATTGGGGCAGAACTGAAAACCCAGAAAATAAGGCAAGTAGGCAACAGTTAAAATATAAGAACGCTGTATCAGAATAATTACCCAATCAATCAAATTAGATTTGGGTATATGCTAACTCTATGTATTGCTTTGTGGCTATCAGCTTTTAGTACTAGCTAGCGACCGAAAGACGGAACCTGATAAGTCAAATTATAGATTTTTTATAAATTTTGGATACAAGTTTGTGGTAGTGACTCAATCAATAGCAACAGCAACCCCTATTTTAGATTCTAGCTCCTTAAATCTAGCGATCGCAGGCATGAAGTGCGCGGGTTGCGTGGCGACGGTCGAAAAACGTTTGATGGCATGTGCAGGGGTAAAAGCTGTGAGTGTCAACTTACTGACGGAGAGAGCCACTGTGGTTTATGGCACTGAAAGTTTGCCACAGGATTTTGCACCGCAGCTAATTGAGGCAATCGCCAAAGCAGGTTTTGCGGCTGAATTTATTGATAAACGCGATCGCAAATCTGCTCGTAATTCTGTATTGCCGAACGCTAATAAAAATTCTTGGTTTGGGCTTAGTCAAGAAATTGCCATTCCTGCATCGCTAGTAATTTTAGCGATCGTCGGACATTTGGGATTGATCGGCGTAACCGACTTACCACTATTGGGCAATATGTACGCCCATTGGGTTGTTTCGACCGTAGCCCTAGGCTGGATCGGTCGCCCAATTTGGTGGGATGGACTGAAATCACTATGGTATCGCGCCCCAAACATGAACTCATTGGTGGGCTTAGGGACAATTTCGGCATATTTGGCAAGCACGATCGCCTTATTTGTACCGCAGTTAAATTGGCAATGCTTTTTTGAAGAGCCTGTAATGCTGTTGGGGTTTGTACTTTTGGGGCAAGCTTTATTAGAGCGAGCCAAGGGCAAAGCCTCTAATGCAATTCGCGCACTCATGGACTTGCAGCCATCTAGGGCAAGATTGTTAGTAAATAGTGTTGATGGCGATTTGCAAGTATCGATGGCGGTGGAAGATTTGCAAGTAGGCGATCGCATTATCGTTTGGGCTGGGGAAAAAATTCCTGTCGATGGCGAAATTATCGGCGGTAGTTCTAGCGTTGATGAGTCGATGCTGACAGGGGAATCGATACCTGTGGCTAAGCAAGTAGGGGCAAAAGTCACAGGTGCGACGCTGAATTTGACAGGAGCCATCACGGTTCAAGTCTTGCAGACTGGCTCAGAGACGACTTTGGCACGAATTGTGTCGCTCGTAGAATCAGCACAAGCAAGCAAAGCCCCGATTCAGTTTTTAGCCGATCGCGTAGCGGGATATTTTGCTTACTCGGTCATGGCGATCGCCACTTTGACATTTTTGATTTGGTATGGGTTGCTCCATGCCGAAATTGTGTTTAGCTTGCGACTTGCGATCGCAGTTTTGGTTGTGGCTTGTCCCTGTGCGCTAGGCTTAGCCACACCGACAGCGATCATGGTTGGGACAGGGATTGGTGCTGAAAAAGGGATCTTAATCAAAGGTGGGGCAAGCCTAGAAAAGATCGATCAACTGTCAGCAGTAATTTTTGATAAAACTGGCACTTTGACCACGGGTAAACCAGAAGTGACCGATGTTGTCACCAATGACTTAATTGTTTTCGGTCGTAAAATCATCGATCAAACCACTTTCAAAAGTCTGATTGAAGAGCGCGAAGTGCCGACATCAGCTTTACGGGTTTTGCAACTGGCAGCCAGTGCGGAAGTGGGCGCAAATCACATTCTCGGTGCAGCAACGATCGCCAAAGCTCAAGAGTTAAATATCGAGATATTGCCTACGCAATCTTCGCAAATTGTGGCGGGTTGCGGTGTGGAGGCGAGGCTCATTTCTGGTGAGGAGATTTTAGTCGGGAATGCTGCATGGTTTTGCGATCGCAATGTAGAGATCTCCAGCGAAATGTTAGAGCGATCGCAACAACTTGCTGAATTCGGCAAGACTCCGATTTTTGTCGCAACCCAATTTACTGAACCCAAAGGGTTCAGTGAATTGGGTTTAGTCGGCATGATTACCATGCGCGATCAACTCAAACC
>CASBRC010000364.1 GCA_949128015.1 Synechococcales cyanobacterium PMM_0003 | reverse complement strand
CGGCTGCATCCTGCACGACCAATTGCCTCGCGCCCGTCGTCAAAGTGATTCATGAAGGTTTAGGGATTAAACATGGCGTGATTACGACCATTCATGACAACACCAATACCCAAACCCTTGTCGATTCTCCCCATAAGGATTTGCGCCGTGCTAGAGCTACGAGTTTATCGTTAATTCCCACAACAACGGGTTCAGCAACTGCGATCGCAATGATCTATCCCGAACTCAAGGGCAAATTAAATGGTTTAGCCGTGCGCGTGCCTTTGCTGAATGCTTCATTAACTGATTGCGTGTTTGAGGTGGAGCGTCCGACAACAATTGAAGAAGTAAATAGCTTGTTAAAAGCCGCCGCCGATGGCGAACTGAAAGGGGTTTTAGGCTATGAGGAACGTCCCCTCGTTTCCATTGATTACAAAGACGATCCGCGATCGTCCATTATTGACGCGCTTTCAACAATGGTTGTTGATGGCACTCAGGTGAAGATTCTCGCTTGGTATGACAACGAATGGGGCTATTCCAATCGCATGGTGGAATTAGCAAGAAAAGTCGCGATCGCCCTTTAAAAATGTAAATACTTCACCATGAACTCTTCCACAGCATCCAAAGCCAATTTTAAGAACTATGCTCTTGTCACCCTCACCTATTGGGGCTTCACAATTACCGATGGCGCTTTGCGGCTATTGGTATTACTCTATTTCAACAATATTGGCTATACCCCAATTCAAATTGCCTCACTATTTCTCTTCTACGAAGTCTTCGGAGTTATCACCAACTTTTTAGGCGGATGGATTGCCTCACAACTAGGACTTAAGGTTACACTTTATACAGGGATTGGATTACAGATTTTCTCTTTAGTTCTATTATCCCTTCTCAATCCTGAGTGGGCGCAATGGCTAGCAGTTCTCTATGTGATGATTGCTCAGGCTTTTTCAGGAATTGCGAAAGACTTGACCAAAATGAGTACCAAGAGCGCGATTCGATTAGTAGTTCCTCAAGATGCTCAATCGGCTCTATTCAAATGGGTGGCAGTTCTCACAGGCTCAAAGAATGCGCTCAAAGGTGTCGGCTTTTTTGTGGGTAGTGCTTTGTTGGGATTATTTGGCTTTGTGAATTCTTTATGGATTATGGCGGGAGGGCTATTTTTACTCTTGTTCACAGGCTTATTTCTTCCCAAAGGCATGGGAAAGATTAAGGCAAAAGTTAAATTCAAACAACTCTTTTCTAAGAGCCGCGAAATCAATCTTCTATCTGCTGCACGATTCTTCCTGTTTGGTTCTAGAGATGTCTGGTTTGTAGTGGGATTGCCCGTATTTTTGCGAAGTGTTTTAGGTTGGTCTTTCTCTCAAGTCGGTGGATTTTTGGCTTGTTGGGTAATTGGTTACGGCGTTATTCAATCCCTAGCACCGACATTGATTAAACGCTTTGGTTCTGGTCAGCCGCCGCGATCGCAAACCGTGCAATTTTGGACATCGCTGCTAGTCGTCGTCCCTGCTGCGATCGCAATTTCTCTACAAGTCGGCATCCCTGCAAATTGGGCAATTATCGGCGGATTACTAATCTTTGGAATCGTCTTTGCCTTTAACTCATCAGTGCATTCCTACTTAGTTCTCGCCTTTACTGACGATGATAAAGTCGCGCTAAATGTGGGCTTTTACTACATGGCAAACTCAGGCGGACGTTTAGTTGGTACGGTGCTATCGGGGCTAGTGTACGAATTTTTTGGCTTAGTAGGCTGTTTGTGGGTATCGACAGCACTAGTCTTAGCCGCCGCCATAATTACGCGCAAATTGCCCGATCCGCAGACAAATCAAGCGATATAAAACCAATTGAGGGTTTAAGTGATACAGATAATTTTTTGAAAGTGCCGCGAAGCGGCACTTTCAAAAAATTATCTGGGTTTTGTGGTAGCGCCTTGCGCTGTAATAAGAATTACTGAGTTATTTAAGATTTAGTGGCAGATATTTGGTTAGCTGTGTTAGCATCTTTTGTAAGTCCGCTGGATAACAATGGCAAAAGTCCTAGTACTAAACGCATCGTATGAGCCGCTGAACATCACTAACTGGCAGCGGGCGATTGTATTGGTCATAAAAGGCAAAGCCGAACAAGTTGAACATAATGGCAAGATAATTTATCCTGGAATGCCATTACCCACAGTAATCCGAATGCTGCAATATATCAGCATTCCCTACAAAGAAATTCCGCTTACTCGTCGAAATATCCTGCATCGTGACGCTCATTCCTGTCAATACTGTGGACATACAGGCGATGAACTGACCCTAGATCATGTGCTGCCGCGATCGCGTGGTGGTGGTGACAGCTGGGACAATATTATTACCGCCTGTGTGCGCTGTAATGTCAAAAAAGGCAATCGCACTCCTAAAGAAGCCTCAATGCCTTTGAAAAAGCAGCCCCGTCGTCCCCATAGTGGTCTGCACTTTGAAGTCACAAAGTATTTGCGATCGGGCAACCATAACGAATGGGAAAAATATATTATCAACTAAGTAGCTTGGCAAAACCCAAGAAGCTGTAGCGCACGCTGCGCATGCGCCACAGCTTCTTAACTTTGGGGTTAATTATGCTTGCCTACTAAGTTTTAAATTATCCTAAACTGACGTTAAACTTTAAAACACTACTAAATACTGAACAAACATGACAAAAAATGTATGGCTATTTCCTGGTCAAGGCTCTCAGACCGTTGGCATGGGCTTAGATCTGGCAGAGGTAGGTAAGGATAAGTTTGCGAAGGCGGAGCAAATTTTAGGCTGGTCGATTTTAGAAAAATCGCAGACTGATGCCAAGGAACTTGCCAAAACTCAATTTACCCAACCATGCTTATATGTGATTTCTGCAATTCTTGCTGACGTATTAAAAGCAAAAGGTGTACAACCTGATGCAGCGACAGGACATAGCTTAGGTGAATATAGTGCGCTTTATTGTGCAGATGTGATTGATTTTGCCACGGGCTTAGAACTAGTGAAGCAAAGATCGCAATTGATGTCGGCTGCTAGCGGCGGCGCGATGACAGCTTTGATTGGTTTTGATCGGACAGTACTAGAAACTGCGATCGCAAAAACTGAGAATGTAATTTTGGCTAATGATAATAGCGCTGATCAGGTCGTGATTTCGGGAACGGAAGCGGCGGTGAAATTAATTTGTGAACAGGTAAAAACCAAACGTGCAATTCCTTTAGCAGTGAGTGGTGCATTCCATTCACCTCTAATGGCTGATGCTGCCGCGAAATTTGCGTCAATTCTAGAACAGACAATTTTTAATGAAGCAGAAATTCCTGTTATTTCCAATGTTGAGCCAAACGACGCGACGACTTCTGGACAGGTTTTGCGCGATCGTCTTATTCGACAAATGACCTCGCCAGTTCGATGGCGCGAAATCTGTTTGTATCTTGCAGATCAAGGCTATGATCAAGTGATTGAAGTTGGTTCTGGCAAGGTATTAACAGGATTGGTTAAGCGAAATGCGCCTAATTTGGCGTTGGTAAATGTCAGTACTTTAGAACAAGCAATCTCTTTTAAAAAATCATAAAACCCAAAAAGATGGGTTGCACGCTGCGCGTGCAACCCATCTTTTTGGGTTTACCAACATAGAAAGGGCGCGAACCGCCCTTTCTATGTTGGATTAGATTCTAATAATATTGCGATCGCATTAGCTTCTAAAGGCTTAAACAAATAATATCCCTGTCCCGCGTGACAATTATACTTTTTGAGGCAATCCAACTGTTGAGCAGTTTCTACCCCTTCTGCAACCACATTTAAGCCCAGATTTATCCCTAAAATAATAATTGCTTTTACAATTTCACTATCTTCAGGATGATGATCGAGTTGGTATATAAATGATTGATCGATCTTGAGTGTATGAATCGGGAAACGATGTAAATAGCTCAAAGAAGAATAACCAGTACCAAAATCATCAATACAAGTTTGAATATTGAGTTCACTCAATTCAGTTAAGATTTGCGTTGCTAAGGAAGTTTTTTCAATTAATATACTTTCTGTCACTTCTATCTTCAAATTACTTCCACTTAGGCTTGTCTTGTTAAGAATATTCTTAATTTGGCTAGCCAAATCAGGCTGAGTGAATTGTCTGGCAGACAAATTAACATTCATCGTTAAATGCTGAGCTAAAGGAAACTTCTCTTGCCATATTCGTAGTTGAGAACAGGCTTCTTGCAACACCCAAAAATCAATCGCTACGATTAGTCCTGTATCTTCTGCTAATGGAATAAATTCCGCAGGAGATATTAGTCCTTGTTCAGGATGTTGCCAACGCACAAGCGCTTCAAATCCAAGTATTCGCCCTGACTTCAAACAGACAATTGGTTGATAATGTACTCGCAACTCTTGGCGATCGATGGCTCGACGTAGCTCGTTCTCTAGTCTGAGTTTTTTAAGAGCCTCTATGTGCATTGCTGGATTAAAGATTTCGTATCGATCTCTACCTTGTTCTTTGGCACGATACATGGCTGTATCAGCATCACGCAGTAATTGGTCGGGTTGAGTATAATCATCAGAGTTGAGAGCAATGCCAATACTTGTACTAATAAATATTTCATTGCCGTTGATTAATGCTGGCTCTTTCAATATTTCTTTAATCCTTTGCACAACTTCAATTACATCATTAATATCTTCAATTTCTTCAACTAACATTACAAATTCATCTCCCCCAAGCCTCGCCACCGTATCGCCCCCACGAAGACACTCAACTAGTCGGCTTGCCACGATTTTTAATAGTTGATCACCTGCTAAATGTCCAAGGCTATCATTAATTACCTTAAATCGATCTAAATCTAAAAAAAGTACGGCAAACTGTTTAGGAAGATTCCCTGTATTTAGATATGAGCGCCGATTGGACAGTTGTAAAGCATGGCTGAGGCGATCTAAAAACAAGGAACGATTTGGTAAGCCTGTTAAAGCGTCATGAAGAGCATCATGACGCAGTTGGGTCTCCATTTTTTTACGCTCTAATATCTCTGATTGAGCCTTTTGATAGAGTTCTGACTGATGGATTGCGATCGCACATTGATCGGCGATTGCCTTGGCTAGCGATAATTCATTTTCCGACCATATGCGTTCGCGATCGCACTGTCCAAGGCTAATTCCACCTATATAAATTTGTTGATAAAAGAGAGGTGTAGACAAAAGAGATAAAATCCCACATTTTTCTCCTAAAGCTTTTGTCTCCTTTGCAATACCATCATGATTCATTTGATGAATCGCAATCTGTTCTCCCTGTATCAATTTATCTCGAAAATATTCATGAAAACCACAATTGGTTCCAATGATTGCGCTACCGAGATTGCCACTACATTTACTGACATAGTTCACGCGCATTTGCTGTAAATCGTCTGGCTGGAAGATAAAGCAATAACTTACCTGTAAAGCTTCGTGTAACAAATCGACTGTAGTTTGGAGGACTTCAGCTAAAACAAGAGTCTCGCGCATTGATTGGACAATGCGATTAATAATGGTTTCGCGCCATGCTTGTTGCTCGATTTGGGCGATTGCGGCTTTTTGTTGTTGCCGTAGTGCAAACTCTTGCAATGCTCTTTTCAGCACACTCGGCAACCGAAACAAACGATCTTTTAATACATAATCGGTCATTCCTGCTTTGATACATTCAACAGCAGCTTCTTCCCCTAAACTACCTGTGATTAAGATAAATGGAATATCTTGTCCTGATTGTTTTAAAAAGTTAAATGCTTGTAACCCATTAAAACTGGGCAGTCGATAGTCTGACAAAACTACATCGTAGATTTTATCTTGTAGATATTGCTGGCATTCAAGTGCGCTAGTCGAGATGTCATAAATAAAAGATAAACCTGCGGATTCTAGAGCTAATAGTGTTAGCTCCATATCTGCGGCAACATCTTCGATAATCAAGATTTTTAGATCGCGTTGCGATCGCAGACCCTCTAATTTATCGGTTTCTCCCAACTCTGACATCAAGTTTCCCATGGTTTACAGACGCAAAAATATAAATTTAGATTTCTTGTTTACAATCATTTTCAACTGTCTACAACTACCTACTTGAGTAATAGCCAATGACTTCTATTTACCAAAGTATATCTGAAGAAATACTTAAATCAACATTGGTTAAGCAAAAATACATGCAATTGTCACTAATCAATTGATGGTAGCTGATTGAGCATCATCCAGTAAAAGCCCACCTGTTGTGACATTTCTACAAACTGTTGAAAATCTAAAGGCTTGACAATATAACTGTTAACTCCTAAATCATAACAAGCTTTTAAATCTCTGTTCTCAGCCGATGAGGTCATCACCACCACGACAAGGTTACGAGTACGCGGAGATTTGCGAATTATTTCTAAAACTTGTAGCCCATCGATCTTAGGGAGCTTTAAGTCTAAAAGCACTAATTTTGGTAATGGCTGAGTAGGTGGTTGATCGTCGCGCCCAAACAGATAATGAATTGCCTGTTCTCCGTCAGATACTATGTCTATTTTATTGACAAAGTTGTAGCTATCCAAGGCAATTTGAATTAGCTCAACATCATTAGGATCGTCTTCGACCAGCAAAATTTTGGTTGGTTCCATATATTTAGATCGTATAAACTGCTTGAAATATCAAGATTTAGATACAGCGCCTTGCGCTGCCATAAAACCCAGATAATTTTTTGAAAGTGCCGCTTCGCGGCACTTTCAAAAAATTATCTTTATCACTCAAACCCTCAAGATTTAGATAGTGAGCGCTTTGCGCCCATTATCTAAATCTTGAGGAAGAAAGTTGCACCTTGATCAGGATATCCTTCCGCCCAAATCGAACCACCATGTCGCTGGACGATCCTTTGCACGATCGCTAAACCAATGCCTGTACCTTCAAACTCTTTTTCATTATGCAATCGTTGAAAAGCCCCAAAAAGCTTATCAGCATATTCCACTTGAAAACCCACGCCATTATCTTTGATTCTAATGGTTTGGTCTGGCAAACTATCGATCGCAATATATGGTCGGGGCTGGTTGCGGCTAAATTTGACAGCATTGCCAATCAGGTTGCTAAAAACTTGTTGCAAAAGTGTGCGATCGCCAACTATCGTCGGCAAGTCACCGATCGCAAATTCGATCATCGGGTTATGGTGAGGATCGGTACGAATGATCTCGATCGCTTCATCTACTAATTCTCGAATTGAGATCTGCTTTGACTCTAATGGTCGTCGTCCGTAGCGTGAGAGGGTAAGCAATCCATCAATCAACTGTCCCATTTTTTGGCTACTGCCCTCAATCACTTGCAAGTAGTGAGCTACTTTAGGATCATTTAGGGCTTCATGATTTTTCAGACGTTGTTGTAAAGCATTCACAAATCCATTCATGTGACGCAGTGGCGCTCGCAGATCATGGGAGACAGAATAACTAAAGGTTTCTAATTCGCGATTGGTATTTTCTAGCTGGCGGGATGTTTTCAAGATTTTGGCTTCAGCAAGTTTGCGATCGGTGATGTCCATCACCGTGCCGACAAGTTGCATTGGTGTCCCTATCAGATCGCATATAACTTCGCCTCTTGCCAAGACATCAACCAATTTGCCATCAGTCCAATAGACACGATATTCAATATCGTAGGATTGTGCCGTTGCGATCGCATTCTGGACTGTGCGATCAAAGTTTTCCCAATCATCTGGATGCAAAGAGTTTTGTAATTCAGCATAGGTGGGCGTGCCGATGGCGGGATCGCGTCCAAAAATGCGGAATACCTCTTCTGACCAAATCACATTACCTGTTTGCAGATCTAATTCCCAACTGCCTAGTTTGCTAATCCTTTGGGCTGTCTTTAAGTGAGCATCACTCTTGACTAGAAGTTCTTCGGCTACTTTGCGATCGGTGATATCCCGCACAATTACTAATAGCTCGTCTTCATAGTAGGGTGCGATCCGCACCTCCTCATATACAGTCTTGCCGAACTTAGATAGTTGATGTTCATAGATCTGCACCTCTCCTGTCGCGATCGCCTTCTTGTATAGTTTTAATTGAGCTGCCAGAGCTTCTGAAGATAAAACTTCAGAAATATGATCTTGGATTGGTAAATAATTAGACTGGTTATCTATCGATGGCATGATGCATTGCACACAAGTCCCGTCGGGCTTGAGCAGCAGTAGGAGATCGGGAAGAGCCTGAAGGATCGCAAAATTACGGGCTTCACTTTGAGCTAATGCTTTAGTGCGCTGCTCGATAATCTGGCGATAGTTTTGCTCGCTTTCTAAGACAACTTTTTCGATGTAAGTGTTTTTAAGCTGATTAGGATCGCTAATCTCATTTGCGATCGCATCTAGGCGAATAGGAATACCTGAAGAATCTTTAGATATTTTTAAACGGGCAAAAAAGTGGCGGATTTCTCCATTAGACAAATGGATACGATAGGTAAGTTTCGATAATCCAGTTTTCTGTGCTTGCGTGATCGCTTGCTGCATTCTTGGCTGATCGTCGGTTGCGATCGCCATTAGCCACAGTCGATCATCTTCCATTAACTCTTTATGAGAGTGTTGGTAAATCCTTATAGCCGCAGCATTGAAATAGAGTGGCATTAGATCGGGCAAAGCTAGCGACCAAATCATATCGTCAAGATTATCCATAATCTGATCGCGCAAGGTGTTTTTAGGATTATGAACAACTGCTTGGACATGACTCATGGGGATAGCCTTCCACTAAAAAAACTTGGGTAAGATCATAAATATTTATCGTATTTACTATAGCAGGTGTAAAAAAGGCGCTTCAAAAAGCATCTGCCATACTAGCCTTGTGGGATCTCAAGGTTATGATCAAGGTTACTCTAATGATTTCTAAATGCGATCGCAAATAATGACTAATATTCTTGACATAATTCAAGCTGATTACGCAAAATTCCCTGAAGCACAAACCTACAGCATTTATAGCGAAGATGTCTACTTCAAAGATCCTGTCTATAATTTTCATGGGATCAAACAATATCAAAAGATGATTGGGTTCATCACCTTTTGGTTCAAAAATCTCAAACTGGATCTCCATGATATTGCGCGTACTGACAACCTAGTTAAAGCTAGATGGACAATGAGTTGGGATGCACCGCTACCTTGGAAACCTCGGATTAGTGTCACGGGCTGGAGCGATTTGACAGTAGATAAATTTGCAGATAAATCTTGCGATCGCGAATTAATTATTTCCCACGTCGATTATTGGGAATGCACCAAGGTTGATGTGATCAAGCAACATTTCAAATTTTAAGAATGTGTTGTAATACTTTACAGCGCTTTGCGCTGTCACAAGACCCAGATAAATTCTTGAAAGTGCCGCAAAGCGGCACTTTCAAGAATTTATCTGTACCATTCAAAGCCTCAACAGGCTGTATACTGACATTAAACAGCTCAAAAGTAGGATACAGTGATAACAAAGACAATCTTTTTGAATCTTAAAAGATAAACCTAGGGGGGGCTTTAAGATTTCAGAGTATAGGCACTAATTTTTTTTGATATTTCTATTGTCTATCATTACAACTTTAAAATTTCGATGATGCACAATTAAATAGCATTGAATGAGAATTAATTAATTATGATCTTAGTCACGGTCGGAACTGAACAATATCCATTTAACTCTTTAATGGATTGGATTAGCCTGTTGATGAAAGAGGGGATCATTACCGAAGAAGTTGTCATTCAATATGGATCATCAACACGCTTACCTGATGACGTAAAAATTAGTAAGGTCATGCCTGAAGCTCAATTCAAGAAAACCGTTGAAAAAGCTAATGCGGTGATTGCCCATTGTGGAGAAGGGTCAGCACTGTTACTTGAAGAATTTGATAAGCCTTACATCTTAGTACCGCGTACATCTAGGTTTCATGAACATGTTGACAATCATCAACTAGAAATGGCAGATGAATTAGAAAATCAAGGGATACTTGTTGCTCGATCGCCTGCTGACTTAGTAAAATTTCTAAAATTAATTACGATTCCCCGTAGCTCCCCAGATTGTGGCGAAGACAAGCCATTATGTGAATATCTCAGCGATCACTATCCTCACCAAGATTACCAAAAAATCATGCTGGTCTGCTCATCGGGCGGTCATTTCAAAGGAATGCGGGGATTGAGTCAATATTGGCAACAGTTTGAACAGAGAGATTGGATTACCTTTAAAACTGGCACGACTCAAGCCGAACTCAAGGATGAAAAAACATATTGGGCGCATAGTCCCACTAATAGAAATCTGCCTAACTTGCTGCGAAATTTACTGTTAGCTATTCAGATAGTTACCAAAAAACGACCTGACATCGTCATTTCCACTGGCGCAGGCGTTGCCGTGCCATTTTTAGTCGCGGCGAAGTACCTATGCAAGAGTCAAGTGATCTTTGTGGAGTCCAAGACTCGGATTCGGGATTTGAGTCTTTCGGCGCGTCTATTGCGATCGCTAAAAGCTTTGGATCTCCTGATCGTGCGTTCTGAAGAAATTGCTCATCTGTATCCTGAGACAACCTATATACCTACGGGCAATAGTCAGCAATCATTAAAATCAGGTCTACATGATGTACAGATTGCGAGTTTTCAAGATACGGTCTTAATCAGTACGCCCAAAAATATCTTTAACCCTGAAGCCCGTAAACTCAAGGAAGATTTTCGGCAATTATGCCAAGACGAAGAAAACTTCCGCAAAATTATTATTGATATGGCGAATACTGGGTTTATGGATAGCTCAGGTATTGGGGCGTTGATCTCTTGTTTAAAAATTTTGCGCCAATCCGATATTCAATCTGGCAAACCTGAACCAACGGAATTAGTCCTTTGGAGCGTGAATCCACAGGTATTATCGATTTTAGAAATGACTAATCTCGATAAAATTTTCTACATTGAGCCATCAACTAGAACCAACCGATCGCCAAGTCACAAAAATCAAAAAGCAACTAAAAACAAAGGGCATCGCCTTGCCTCAATTTTGCATCGCATCTATCACTCACTCATCGGTATTCCGATTGTATGCGCGATCTCCCATATAATGTATTTCCTTTATCCAGCGATCGAGCTAGATCCGCAAATACCTGTACATCCATCAGTGCGAAGTTTCCCCAAACGCCTCATCGATATTTTGGGTTCTTTAATTGGATTGAGCATTACTGCGATTTTGTTTATTCCTTTAGCGATCGTGATTAAATTAGAAAGTCACGGTTCTATATTGTTCAAGCAAAAACGCGCAGGACTGATGAGTAAGCCCTTTAGCATCTGGAAATTTCGCTCAATGGTAAAAAATGCTGAAATGCTCAAACAAAAAGTTACAAATCAGATTGCTGATGCAGCCGATGGCAATAACTCTAATGGAGATGGCGGTAAATTTTTTAAGAACAGCAACGATCCGCGAGTCACAAAAGTGGGGCGGATTCTACGAAAAACCAGCTTAGATGAACTTCCCCAATTTTTTAATGTCCTTGTTGGCGATATGAGCCTTGTGGGGACAAGACCGCCAACTTTTAATGAAGTGGGGCTATATGAGTTAGAGAATGAATATACCGATGCTAAGATGACGGAATGGAGTCGTCTTGATGTGAAACCGGGAATTACAGGTGTATGGCAAGTCAATGGGCGCTCTAGTGTTAAAAGCTTTGAAGAGGTGATGGAGTTTGACCTATCATATAAGCAGAAATGGAGTTTGAAATATGACCTCTGGCTGATCTTTAAAACGATCGCTGTTTTATTTAATCGTAAAAATAGTGCAGTCTAATCATGGAAGAGCAAGATAACATCAACTCCAGTATCAAATCCACAATGGTTGCGATGATCAAAATCTCTCGTAACAAATTGGGCTTTTGTTTGTTTTATATATTTTCAGTTTTATCCATCGGCATTTTTGATGCTAAATCATCCCTAGCATTACCTTTGTCTTCAGGCGATCGCATTCGATTACTCATTCCTGAAGGTGAATTATTCAATGGTATTTATGAAGTTAATATCGATGGCAATATTCAAATCCCCTATCTTGAACCTTTGTCTGTCAAAGGATTAGAAATCTCCGAAGTTAAACAAAAAATTTATCGCACCTTAATTGATCGCAAATATTTTCAGCCACAGTTTTTAATAGTCAATGTCAGCATTTTGCAATGGTCATCGATTCAGGTAAATGTGGCTGGAGCGATCTTTCAATCTGGGCGCGTTTCTATCAATAATCGAACTGCCGAGGAGCAAAACCTTCAGCAAAATCAAACCTCAGGAGATAGCCCACCCGATCGCTATTTGACGGCGGCTTTGCGTAGTGCAGGTGGAGTTACTCCGAGAGCCAATGTCAAAGAGATTCGCGTCATCAGAGGGCTTCATGAGCAAATTGTCGATCTATCGGGCATATTTACAGGCGCAGAAGTGGAAGATGTGCCTCTGATAGCAGGCGATCGTGTGATTGTGCCAGAACTCCCACAGCAACAAAACTGGTTAGTCAGACCTTCGCAAATTACGCCTATAGGAGTTCGCGTATTTCTCTCTAATTTAACCATTCCCGCCACCAGCAACGCCAGTTCATCTAACAAATCTGATGGTTCGGCATTTCCCTATGGTGCGCGGTTCTCTCAAGCTGTAATTTCTGCGAATTGT
This sequence comes from Synechococcales cyanobacterium PMM_0003, assembly GCA_949128015.1. Classification (GTDB taxonomy): domain Bacteria; phylum Cyanobacteriota; class Cyanobacteriia; order Pseudanabaenales; family Pseudanabaenaceae; genus Pseudanabaena. Next base: position 1,969 of record CASBRC010000364.1, on the reverse strand, counting down.
CTTGGCGGTACATCTCCAACCAATGCTTCACGCCGTGCTGTATTAGTCCGTACTGATCGCCAAACGGGAGAAACTAAAGTATTTGATCGCGATGTTGAAGCTCTAATTCGCGATTCCACCGATGATACAAACAATCCATTTATGATGCCTGAAGATGGAGTAGGTTGCTATGATTCGACAGTTTCGGATGTGCGAGATGTGGTGCGGACAATTACAGATATTCTCTTTACACCCTTTAACTTGATCTTTAGGGGGAAATGAAGCATGACTGCCAATGACCCCATGAATCAAGCCCTAACCGATAGCTCTGACGATAACTCAGCGATGAAGAAGGTCAAGTATTGGCGATATGCTAGGTATGCAGCGATCGGACTAGCAGCTAACGCAGCTTTGTGGGGAATTACGTTAATCTATCTCAAAACTGCAAAGCCAGTCTATACAAGTGGTTGGGCGGTCATTGTACCTGGAGCGGGGTCGGGCGTGAGCGTCAATTTGCCAGAAATCGGACAAGCGAGTTCTTCTAGCAGTTCACCTTTTGGCAGCGCCTCAATGGACCCAAGGGCAAATTATCAATTCCTTATCACCAATGAAACGGTGTTAGAAGAAGCTGCGACACAGTTAAAAATTTCCGCTAAACAACTAGGGAAACCCAAGGTTAAACTCGTTGATAACACTTCAATCATGGAATTTGAAGTTGCAGGGCCAACGGCGGCGGATGCTCAAAAGCGATCGCGGGCTATTTATGAAGCGCTCCAGACTAAATTGACACAATTGCGTATAGAAGAAGTCGCGAAACGGGAGCAGGGCACTCAAGGAACCTTGACTTCCTCAAGGCAAAAGCTTCAGCAGACCCAAAAGAATCTTTCTGAATATAAAGCTTTATCAGGATTAAGTTCCAGCGACCAAGTCAAAGATCTGTCTAGCAATATTGAACAATTACGCAAGCAAAGAGTGGAAAGCTTTGCTCAAGTCCAACAGATGACCACCCGCTTATCTCAGTTATCCTCAGATTTAAACTTAACAGTTCCTGAAGCATCCAATGCTTTTCTATTACAGGCAGATCAATTGTTCCAGCAAAATCTAAAAGACTATAACGAGTCCAGTGCTTTGCTAGTTGTTCTGAAATCAAAATGGGGTGATAATCATCCCCTAGTTGTTAAGGAAGCGACCAGACAGGAATCGGCTAGAGTTGCGATGCTCGATCGCGCAAGTTCGCTTTTAGGGAGAAAAGTTGATCGCTCCACCTTACAAAATCTCAGTATTAAGAGCGAGTCAGGTTCTAGTCGCGAGAGTCTCTTCCGCGATCTAGTCTCCATGCAAGCAGATCAGCAAGGACTGGTTGCCCAAAATGAAGCTCTGACAGATCAAATTCTAGAATTAGAAGCGCGTTTAAAGATCCTCGTTCAAAAACAATCCAAACTCGATAATCTCCAAAGGGAAGTGCAAATTGCCGAAGCCGTATTTGCTTCGACCCTAGCCAAGCTAGATCTCGGCAAGTCCGATATTTTTATCTCCTATCCCGTCACCCAATTGATCTCGGAGCCGACCTTACCCGATGAGAAGACTTCGCCTAAACCTTCCATTGTTTTTGTCGGTGCTGGTGTTGCCTCTATCTTCATTACCACTGGATTAGCCATGCTTTGGTGGCGTAAAGAAACAGCCCTTTACATCAAAGGCAAAATCAAACTGTCCCAAAGAGCGATCGCAGAATCATGAAGGAAACCATCGAGCCACAAAACTTTGCGGAGAAAGCGATCTGGATTTCCATCATCTGGACTTTTGGTTTCTATGCGATCGGCGGACTGTATATCTTAGGAGCAGTCCTAGCATGGATATTATTTGCTCATCTCTGCATAAAGCTATGGAAACAAAATGATGACACCCCCTTAGAGGAGAGAATTACCATCCCTTGGGGAATATGGGTTTGGATAGTAAGTATGTTAGTCATGCAGCTTGCTCTGGTGATGGG
>CASBRC010000363.1 GCA_949128015.1 Synechococcales cyanobacterium PMM_0003 | reverse complement strand
GTTGATGCGCTCAACTATCCACCTGAAAAGAAATTTCAGCGTTTCTTTCCATTGCAATCTGAAGACTTTGAACATCCTTGCGATCGCACTGAGCAATATATCATCATTGAAATCCTGATGTTTGCAGGACGCACTGTTGAAGCCAAGAAAAATCTCTATCGTTTGTTGTTTGAGCGATTAAACGACAAATTAGGAATTGCTCCATTAGATATTGAAATTATTCTTATAGAGACACCGAGCCATAATTGGGGCATTCGTGGGGTTGCGGGTGACGAGTTGACCTTGAGCTATAAAGTGAATGTGTAGGCTATGAGTGAATTTAATAGTGAGTTTAATCTTGATTTTCGCTTAGCTCAATTTATTGATATTGATCCACTTATGGAACTTGTGCAAGAGTTCTATCTATTTGAGAATATGCCTTTTGATGAAGGCGTAATCAAAGCATTTACATCTCTGCTTAGTGATGAGCAGTTTGGATTAATTTGGCTGATTTGCGATCGCAATCGTCCAATCGGTTATGTGGCGCTAACTTTCTTTTTTAGTATGGAGTATCACGGACGTTGTGGGTTAGTCGATGAGCTATATATCCGCGAAGATTATCGCGGCAAGGGTATTGGCAAAAAAGTATTTGCTTTGATCGAAGAATATCTCCAAAGCCAAAAAATGCGATCGCTGTCTCTAGTTGTAGATTTCTGGAATGAGCCAGCCGAAGCGCTCTACATCAAACTAGGCTTTCGCCGCGAAAAACGTCACTTAATGGTTAAGCATATTGATGTCAATCACGATCTCATTGCTAATTCATGATATTGCGATCGCGCTTTTGGATAAACGTAAAAGGCGTTACCGCATAATAAATAAAAAAGCAGCGCCTAGCGCTGCTTTTTTATTTATTATGCGGTCAGAGAGACTCGAACTCTCACAGCTTTCGCCACCACCACCTCAAGATGGCGTGTCTACCATTCCACCATGACCGCAATTTGCTTTTTAAGTGCTTTACTATATTACAGCAATCGCGCAAATATGCAATATTTTGCTCAAAACTAAATTTATAGCTTGCAACCCTATAAGTAGTTGGGTAAAGGAAACCTTTAAACCCAAAAAGCTGTAGCGCACGCGCAGCGTGCGCTACAGCTTTTTGGGTTTAAATATGCTTGACTACTTAGCTACTACAACCTCTAAAATTGATTTTATACTAAGCCCTAAAAATCAATTCCATGACAGAATCATCTCTAGAATCATTGCAAAATGAGCAGATCGGTAAACGATCGCAAAAACGTTGGGTACGTCCTGTTGCGATCGCAGGCATTGCGATCGCCAGTTTTTATGCTTCTGTTTGTGCGGCTCTATGGTTCGGTCAGACGAGATTGGTCTTTTCACCTGAAAAGGAAATTACGACTACACCTGCTAAATTTAATGCCAAGTATGAAGATGTCTTAATCCCTGTCAAGAATCCTGATGGCAATAGCGAAAATATTCACGGCTGGTGGTTACCCAATGCCAAGCAGGAAGAGAAAGCTGATTTAGGCGATCGCAAAGTGATTTTATATTTGCATGGCAAGGGGAAGAATATTAGTGCTAACGCAAAACATGCTAATCGCTTAATGCGAATGGGCTTCTCAGTCTTAGTAATTGATTATCGTGGCTATGGCAAAAGTGAGGGCGGCTTCCCTTCAGAATCTTCAGTTTATACAGATGCACAGGTCTCTTGGAATTATTTAATTCAGAAGGGTTTCAAGCCAAGCCAAATCTTAATTTACGGACATTCATTAGGTGGTGCGATCGCAATCGATTTAGCAACTAAGCATCCTAAAGCCTTGGGAATGATTGTCGATGCTTCCTTTACTTCAATGAGCGAGATGGCTCAGCTCGATCCCAAGTATCGAGTTTTCCCAATTGATTTGTTAATTCATCAGCGATTTGATTCGATCGCTAAATTGCGATCGCTAGCTATACCTGTGATTTATATTCATGGCACTGCGGATGAAGTAATCCCTACGACAATGGCGCAGCAGATGTATGAGGCAACGCCAACCAGAAAGCAAATCGTTCTCATCCCTAATGGCGGACATAATAATAATGCCTCTACCAACGAGCCACTATATTTAAATTCTATTCGCAGTTTCTTTAAGCTATAAAAAAAAGCGGCGCGATGCGCCGCTTTTTTATTCTGAGAGTTTATCAGTAATCAATTTGTTGGTTGATTGAGGTTCGGCACGTCCTTGAGTTTTCTTCATGGTTTGACCGACAAAGAATCCTAATAGCTTAGTTTTACCAGCCTTATATTGCTCCACTTCCTTTGGATTAGCCGCAATAATCTCATCAATAATTTTCTCAAGTTCCGCACCTGCAAGAACCGTTAAGCCCTTAGATGCGACAAGATCTTTGACTGAGCCACCTTTAGCAATGAGTTCAGGCAGGATGTCTTTAGCGATTTTGCTGCTGATTGTGCCGTCGGTAATTAGCGAAATCATTTCGCCTAAAACCGCAGGGGTGAGGGCAATATCCGCAATCTTGAGCTTGTTCTCATTGAGATAAGCCGTAACGTCGCCCATTACCCAATTAAATACTTGCTTCGGATCTGCACCTGCAAGAATCGTGGCATCAAAGAACTCGGCAATACTGCGATCGTCGGCAATTAGCGCGGCATCATAGGCAGTTAATCCAAACTCTGCTTGATAGCGTTTGCGATGTGCGGCAGGGAGTGTAGGAAGTTCGGAACGATATTGCGCTAAAGTTGTTAATGGAACTTCGATCGCCATTAAGTCTGGCTCAGGGAAATAGCGATAATCACTTGCGCCTTCCTTGGCACGCATACTGATTGTGCGTTGACTGTTCTCTTCCCAGAGGCGAGTTTCTTGTTTGATTTCTTCACAGCCCGTCTCGATCGCTTCGACTTGACGATGGATTTCAAAATCGATCGCTCTTTGAATAGCATTGAAGGAGTTCATATTCTTGATTTCTACCTTCGTGCCGAACTTCTCGCGCCCCACAGGACGCACAGAGATATTCACATCACAACGCAACGATCCTTCTTGCATGTTTCCATCGCAAACACCGAGATATCGCAAAATACGACGCATCTCTTGGGCATAGGCTGCTGCTTCTGCACCCGTTCGCATATCTGGCTCAGAGACGATTTCGCATAGAGCTACGCCTGTACGATTAAAATCTACGAGCGAATGGCTAGAACCCGATAGGCGATCGCTACCTGCATGAACTAATTTTCCTGCATCTTCTTCCATATGCAAGCGCGTAATCCCAATCCGCTTAGTGCTGCCATCTTCGAGTTGAATTTCAATCCAACCATGCTCTGCGATCGGTAGATCGTACTGAGAAACTTGATAGTTTTTGGGAAGATCAGGATAAAAATATTGTTTGCGATCGAACTTGCTATGGGGTGCAATCTGACAATTTAGGGCTAGTCCAGATTTGACTGCATACTCCAACACCTTTTCGTTTAATACTGGCAACACGCCTGGCATACCAAGACAAACTGGACAAACATTTGTGTTTGGTGGTGCGCCAAACTGGGTTGAGCAGCCACAAAAGATTTTTGAGTTTGTGGTCAACTGACAGTGGGTTTCTAAACCAATGACGGCTTCGTATTGTGTCTTGGTCTTGGTAGGTGCGGTTGCAGTCATAACGTATGCGTTCGTTTAGGCAAAGTATTTGGAGATGAGCATAGTGACTTAGCTATTAGCTAAGTCACTATGCTCATCCAATCTAGTATAAATCCTAGCAGCCTGTCGGAGAAATCCAAAATTGCCTTCGTAGGGTGTGTTAGCCATAGCGTAACGCACAGCTCAACCGATCAAGGTTCGTTAGCGGCAGCGTAACGAACCCTACAGGTAACGAGTTTGCCGAAAAATCATTTCTCCGACAGGCTGCTAGCATTACGATGATAAAACCCAAAAAAGCTATATCACACGCTGTGCGTGTGATATAGCTTTTTTGGGTTTTATTGATGAGCTTGATTGGCTAACATATCTGCGTAGGGTGTTTCATGTAAATGAGCTTTACCGACTGAACCAAAAAGCTCAAGCTTTTCGATGATTACTTCTTGCATAGCTGCGATCGCAACACCAGCAATGTCTAATAAATCCTTGGGACTATCGCCACAGATTTCTATTTTTAGCGCTTGCATATAAGCTTGGCGCACTTCAGTATTCACATTAAATTTACAAACTCCCAATTGAATCGCTCGCGCAATCATTTCCGCAGGCAACCCCGATGCGCCATGCAAAACTAAGGGAATATCAATTAGGCTACGGATTTTTTCAAGACGATCAAAATCTAAGCGCGGTGGGCTTTTGTATTCGCCATGGACATTGCCAATCGTAACTGCGATCGCATCAACTTTAGTATGATGCACAAATTCAAACGCTTGAATGGGATCGGTCATTTTTGCTTCTTTTTCGGCGATCGTCAATCCATCTTCAGTTCCACTAATTCTACCAATTTCTGCTTCTACGACTGCATGGAACTTATGCGAGAGTGTCGTCATATCTCTAGTAAATTCCAAATTCTTTTCATAAGTCATTGGTGAACCATCTGCCATGATCGATCGCACACCTGCATCTAAGGCTAAGCGGATATCGCTAGCAGAAGTACTATGATCAAGATGAATAGAAATTGGCACATTCGCCGATCGCGCGGCTTCGATACACATCCGCACTAAAGGAAGTTTGCCATAGATGAGAGCGCTAGGATGCAGTTGCAGCATCGCAGGGCTGCGGCTGATTTCGGCAGCGTTTATCACTGCTTTTACGCCTTCTAAGTTATAAACGTTAAAAGCTCCGATCGCATAAGCATTGCGACGCGCTGTTTCTAGAAGTTCCCTAGTCGAACTCAACATAATGACTTGTTGTTAAAATAGATATCAGACAATCATACTCTTTTCTAACCCAAGAATTAGCGTTGCGGCGCGAAACGCCGCAACGCTAATTCTTGGGTTTTACTGTCTAATCTTTCACTGGGAAGGGAGTATGCTAGATTACATTTGGATCTAACTTCACTTGGAGCGCCGTCATGATAATTTCTGGTGATCTAAAGCTAATCTCACCCATTGAATCAGACGAGGACTTCCAGCCTATGCCAGAAGGCGACAAACAACGGCGTAATCTTAGCTATACGACAGAAGCATTGAGACTATGGTTTGAAGCTCAAGCAAATGTCTATGTATCTGGCAATCTATTTATTCGATATATGGACAATAACATCGAAAAAAGGATAGCACCCGATACTTTTGTTGTCTTTGGCATGAGCAAAGAAGACCGAGTAAGTTACAAGATCTATGAAGAAGGGGGAAAAGCTCCAGATTTTGTTTTGGAAATAACATCTAAGGGAACAGTGACCAAAGACCGCGAGCAAAATCCATTGATTTATCGAGATTTGGGAGTGAAGGAATATTTTCAGTATGACCCGACGGGCGAATATTTAAAACCAACATCGTTACAAGGTGTACGGCTAGAGCAAGGAAGGTATGAAGCGATCGCAGTTTCAGTTTTGCCTGATGATATTTTGTCGTTGCATAGTGAAGTGTTGGGCTTAGATCTACATTTATATCCTGATCGAGGTTTTCGTTTCTATGATCCGATTTCTAATCAGGTTTTGCTTTCTTATGCTGAGGCGGAACGGGCTAGATTTCAGGCTGAGTTGGAGCGCTCGTTTGAGCAACAGGCTAGACTGCAAGCTGAGGCGATCGCCGATCAAGAGCGTCAGCAAAAAGAGAAGTTGGCTAATTATTTAAGATCGTTGGGCATCAATCCTGATGAAATTTGAGGCGATCGCCATACAACCATCTTATGATCGCCAACTAAATAACTTATGCATTTCAAACCCAAATATGTTTCGGCGGGCTTAGCCCGCCGAAACATATTTGGGTTTTATCTAATTTGCGATCCTTGCTATTTTCTCAAGCTCGTTGGCTGTCCCCAGATGATCTTTTCGTGCGTATAAACGACCATCCCCGGTTTTGCGCCTTTGGGCTTGAAGACATATTTAGGAATAGTGCAAACCACTGGCACTTGATCGCTTTGCCTAGCACGGCTGTAGTAGGCAGCATAATTTGCCGCCATTTGGAGATCTAGATCTTCTGCGATCGCACCCGCAGGTAAACGCAGTAATACATGACTACCAGATATTTCTTGAGCATGGAGCCAGAGATCATATTCCCCTGCGATACGAAAAGAAATTAAATCGTTTTGATAATTATTCCGACCTACCCACACTTCAAACCCATTGGGAGTAGTGAATCGATGGCAATCGGGAATTTCTTCTTGCTTGGTTCTGTTGCTCTTGTTTTTCTTGTTATTAGTTTTTGTGCGTGGAGCATATTCGGCGGTGACTTTGAGATAGCCTTGCTGAGCTAGTTCAGCACGAATTTCTTGTAATGCAGTCAGTTCGTTTTGTTCCAATAAACTAACTGCCGTAGAAACTTGTTCGAGATAGGCGATTTCTTGTTGGACAGCTTCTAGAAGTGGTGCGATCGCAAGAGCCGCTCGCTTTTGCTTTTGATGTTTTTTATAAAAAGATTGAGCATTCTGAGCAGCGTTCTTGGTTGGATCGAGAGGAATAATTACAGATTCGCCTGAATGGAAATCAGTCAGCGCAATCTCTTTCATACCAATTTCCCAAAGATGTAAATGCGCCATTAATAAATCCGCCTTATCTTTGAAATCATCGGCTTTCGCTGAGAGTTTAAGACGCTCTATAAATTC
>CASBRC010000362.1 GCA_949128015.1 Synechococcales cyanobacterium PMM_0003 | reverse complement strand
TTTATTCCTGATGAATTACCTACAGAAGAAATTATTGAACATTTTGATAGCCCACTAGACGAAATTCGTAAGGCATCGAAATTGTAAATTAGGGCAGACAAAATACCGCGTATTAACATTCGACCCGAAGCCAAAAAATATATCTGCGATCGCAATAACTATCAATAAAAAATGGATAAACTCGATCCACGCTTTCGTAGATTATTTAGTTAAATTTTCATTTTGCTGTAGTCAAAATGAAAATTCTATAGCTATTAGTTTTTATGTACTGTACTTGCGATCGCTATAGAATTAATTTTGTAACTTGTGGATATATTTTCGGAACCAACGTGAGTCCAGCTAGAACAGTTTGTCTTGGTTTTTTGGCTGTCATTTCCCTCGGCGCATTTTTACTTATGCTTCCCATCTCTTCTAGCAGTGGTAATTGGTCTGACCCAATCACCGCCTTGTTCACATCCACATCAGCCGTGTGCGTCACAGGACTATCAGTCGTCGATGTCGGTAAATATTATTCCTTTTGGGGACAACTATTTTTAATGCTATTAGTGCAAGTGGGCGGATTAGGCTATATGACCGCTAACACGATCTTGCTATTACTAATTGGGCGTAGATTTAGTCTGCGTGACAAAATTACGCTACAACAGTCTTTGGATACCCCCGGAATTCGTGGAGGGCTGCAATTAGTCCAGTCAATCATCGCTGTAACCCTGCTGTTTGAGTTGACTGGAGTATTTGCACTGATTCCCATATTCAATCAAAAAATGAGCTTTGCCGAAAGCGTTTGGCAAGCCATTTTTCATAGCGTCAATGCCTTTAATAATGCTGGTTTTAGTCTGTTTACCGACAACTTGATGGGTTACGTCAATAATCCTCTGGTCAGTATCATTATTGGCTTACTGATTATATTTGGTGGAATTGGCTATCAAGTGATCTTAGAGGGTTACTTGTGGCTGCGGACAAAATTTTCACACGATCGCGATTACATCTCTTTCAGTTTGACTTTTTGTGTAGTTACCACCACAACGATCGCCTTGCTGTTATTTGGAACAATATTTTTCTGGTTTACAGAGTTTAATAATAGTGAAACTTTAGGTAAACTGCCACTATTCGATCAGTTTATTGGCGCATGGTTTCAGTCGGTTACTACTCGTACAGCAGGATTTAATACGATCGACAACGGCAAAATGACCATAACTGGGTTATTTATCACCATCGGCTTAATGTTTATTGGGGCAAGCCCTGGTGGTACTGGTGGTGGCATTAAAACCACAACTGCGAGGATATTGGCTAGTTGCACAGGTGCAGCATTGCAGGGTAGAGATCAAATTAACCTTTATAAGCTGCAAGTGCCAAATGGGCTGATTTTAAAGGCGGTTGGGGTGGCTGTAGGTTCGTTATTTACGGTAATCTGTTCAACAGGTTTACTATCGCTAACCGATCGCAATATGGGATTTATCAATATCTTGTTTGAAGCGACTTCAGCCTTTGCGACAGTAGGCTTATCCACAGGAATTACTTCATCTTTATCTTCGACAGGAAGATTGGTGATCATTGCGACTATGTATATTGGGCGCGTCGGGGTCTTATTACTGATGGCAGCAATCTTTACTGATACTCGTCCGAGTCTGGTTAAGTATCCTCAAGAGTCAATGCTAGTTGGATAATGATGACAGACAAGGGGCTTAAGCCCCTTGTTCTTAAGTTTTTAAGATCAAAAAAAATAGGAAAATTTTGTGGATATATCTTCTTTAAGCTTTTTTCGCAGTCTGCGTCATGAGAACAAGCAATTTGCTGTAATTGGTTTAGGTAGATTTGGTCGAGCTGTATGTTCTACCCTCGATCGATTGGGTCATGAAGTCTTAGCTGCTGACAAAGATGAAGAGAGCGTATCTCATGTACGCGCCAATAACCTCGCAGCACATTGTATTCAATTAGATTCCACCAACCCACTCGCTTTAAAAGAATCAGGAATTCTGGAAATTGATACGGTGATCGTTGCGATCGGTAATTTTTTAGAAGAGAGCATTATTACTACCCTTAATGTGAAGGAAGCAGGAGTGAAACACGTCGTTGCCAAGGCTTCATCAGAAATACATGGCACATTACTCAAAAAAGTTGGCGCGGATCTGGTCGTTTTTCCTGAAGCAGAAATGGGAAGAGCCTTGGCGCGATCGCTTACGCAAAGAGGAATTTTAGAACGTTTTGAACTCGATCCTGACAATAGTATTGTGGAAGTGATGGTTCCTGAAGAATTTGATGGTAAGACGATCCAAGACCTACAACTACGCGGACACTATGGCGTAAATGTAATTGCAGTTAGTCATGACCAAAAGTTTGAGATTAACCCTGATCCAACCCAAAAGCTATTTAAGGGTTCGGCGATCGTGGTGATTGGCAGCAATAAAAATATCAGCCGTTTACCAATTTCCTGCGATTTGTTTGATACAGATGGAACTTCGATAACAACGCAGTTACCATTACATCAATCATCAGGAATTAAACTCAAATAGAAGTCCCACAAGTAGGGGTTTAGCATTTGCGCCACCATATCTCAACTCATCACCAAAATCTCACTCCGCAAATGCTAAACCCTCTTCGCCTTAAACGATAAATTGTCCCTGCGTTGTGGGGGCTGGGCGAAGCATTCCCAAATAAGGATATCTTAGAATTTATAAGTATCGGTGGGAATGCTTCGCCCCTACTAATATCAACAAATCTACTGGTCGATTGCCTATTTTAGTATTTTTATTGTCAGAAATTACCTTGATTGAAAATCGATTAGTCACTGATGTTACGCAGAGCGAAGATCTGCTCTCGTCCCCTTCTCCCGCAGGAAAAGGGGAGAAAGAGTTCTTTCTTGTTCTCCTCTACTGCGGGTGCTACCGTGTACACACAAGTCACCAAGAACTAAAGTTCTTGGCTCAAAGCTAAAGTC
>CASBRC010000361.1 GCA_949128015.1 Synechococcales cyanobacterium PMM_0003 | reverse complement strand
CGAAGGTAACCACAACACAATCGGCATCGGATAACGGCGCAAAGCCTCTCTTGTCCATTGCAGATATCCTAAAAAACTAGTTAAAGTCTGGCGATCGCCGAGATTGCTAATCTTTTCTGCACCCGTCACCGTTGCGATCGCCTGTGATGAATTCTCAATCTTGCCATCAATCAATGCTTGCAATAGACTTGGCTCTTGTAGATTTATCGACAAGCGATAGACCCGCACCCCTTGCGCTTCTAGCTCCTCCTCATATTGCCGCATCGTCTGCTGACGCAAAGCCGTATTGTCGCAAACTGCCAACAAAATCTGCAACGTACCTAAACCCGCCTCAAGAGACACGATTAGGCGATCGTAATTATTTTCATTTTTATTATTATTATTTTCAATATCTGACATATCAGCAACCATTCACTAAATGGACGCGGCAGGAATCAACTTCTCAACTCGCAATTGTTCGATCATCAGAGGATGCACATCATACCAACTCTCAGTATTTTTATATTCGATCGCCACCAGATTATGCAGTAGATCTAGAAATTCTTGAGCTTTCGGATCGTCGGGAGTATAGTTTTTATAAGTTTGTAACAAAATTTCGCGATCGCTCTTGCTCAAAGTAATCTTCATATCATTGCGAATAGTATCGAGAGTTTCCCTCAAAATCAATTTGTCAATCTTTACATTTTCGATATCTTCATTGAGTTTTTTTTGCCTCCGCAACTTCACCAAAACAGCCCTACAGCATTCTTGAGTAATCCGTACCGCTTCCCTCAATATCCCACCGCTATTCAAAGCAATCTCTTCTTTAATCCCTGCCTCAAATAGATCATCAGTATCGATGCGATGCGCCAATATCGATTGAATAATTTTTAGCGCAACAGAATTTGGCTTGCCATCAGATTTGTGGCTTTCTCCCAAAGGGTAGATTTTCAACACAGGCATTACAAAAATTCGATTGCCCGACTCATCTTCGATATGTTTTTTTAACTTGCCATCACGAATTGTCGCGATCGGCACTGTATAGATAATGATGAACTTAGGCTGAAGCAACGCTTTTAAGTTTTTTTGGAAAACATTATAAATTTGTTCTAGATCGGACTTGTCCAAATCATCAACAATTACCAAGATTTCCCGCTTTGTCACCAATTTAATCTCTGTAGCGATCGCATTCAACGTATCAAGCAGATCCCGAAAATTTTGTGTAAACTTAGTCTTAATTTCTTCCTTAAGACTTTGCTCAGTATTGAGTTTGGCTTTAAGAATACCAAATAGCTCCAAGCCAAAACCAACATCACCCGCAACTTTTGTGGTTTCAGTGAGAGTACGCTCTTTGAACCAATTAAAGAAAGCTTTTTTCTTATCATCAGCAATCTTCACATTTTCCCGTTCTGCCTTTTCCATCATTTGCAAGGCGATCGCAAACAAAATATTAATATGACTAATCTCTTCCATCTGAATCAAATCAGAAATAGAGAAAAATACTGTAAAAAATTGCCCCTCCATTTGCCGTGAAAAATCATAGAGCAAAGTTGACTTGCCACAGCCGCGATGTCCAGCAAACACAATCTGATTGGTGTTTTCATCACAGTCCAACACCTTCTGCTCTAAATCCTCAATGCATTGACTGCCATAGTCAACCCAAAACCTTGCCCGATCTTCATCAGACAAAAGCGGTTGTAACTGAAAATTACGCGAAACTGTTTGAAATTGTTGGATGCGATCGCTAGCCATATCTTTTGTCTCGTTCACTCACATATTTCAGACTAAGCCTAGAGTTTAACCCTAAACAGCGATTTTTATCCTAACAGTTTGTCGTAATGATCGATCATTGCGATCGGCTAAAGCTGATGTTATGTAAGCACTAAAACTTCCAAAAACAGGAAATGTGACGCTTAGCGCCACATTTCCTGTTTACAGATAAAATGGAACAAAGCGCGAACAAACGAACGGATAAAACTATGCCACGTTATACAGGAATTTCTAGCGATGCCTTTCGCCATCCTCTCGATCGCCAAGCCGAACAAGCCCTCCGCAACGTACCGGGGTTCGATCTGGTTGCAGGGAAATTTGTAGAGTTTATGTATGAGCGTCCGCAGACGATTTACCATATCGGCAATAGCATTCAGGTAAGTCATCGCCAATATGCGACAATCCATCGCATCTTTCGAGATTGTATCGCTGACCTTGATGTTCAGCCTGAACCAGTTCTATTTGTCTCACAAAATCCTACAGCAAATAGCTATGCTCTCGGCAAAGATCATCCCTATATTGTGATTAATTCGGGATTGCTTGACCTGTTAACCGAAGAAGAAATTCGCGCTGTACTTGCCCATGAACTAGGGCATATAAAATGTGGTCACACGACGCTGATCCAGATGGCGATGTGGGTGATGAGTGTTGTCTCGACCATTAGCGAAATGACTTTTGGGTTAGGCGGCATCGTCAGTAGTGGTCTAATTTACGCCTTCTTTGAATGGCGACGTAAGGCAGAACTGTCCAGCGATCGCGCCGCTTTATTAGTTACCGATCATCTAGATACAGTTCTCTCCACAATGATGAAGCTATCGGGTGGAAGTTCTGCTTTTGCCCATGAGTTGAGCTTGCCTGAATTTATTCGTCAATCCAATGACTATCAAGAATTAGATAAAGATAATCTCAATCAAATTTATAAGTTCATGCTCTACAACGGGTTTGGGGCTAGCTCGATGCTCAGTCATCCATTTCCTGTCGAGCGTGTTCACTATGTTCGGGAATGGGCTGAGTCGGAAGAGTATCGCAATATTAAATCTGGCAACTATAAGCGGGGTGATACCACTGGCGCAGTTGATGTTTCTCCAAAAGAAGACAAAAAGCCTGAAAGTGAAGCAGAACGTCTAAAGCGTCAAATTGATGAACTGCAAGCCGAAATCAATCGTATTAAGCGTCAATAGTATATCTTTCGTCAACTGTGTTAGGACATAAAACCCAAAAGAGAGAGGCTGTGCTAAGCACAGCCTCTCTCTTTTGGGTTTTATTTAGGTTTTGGTAGCCATGCCCAATGGCAGTAATTAGGGTGTAAATGGTCTTTAGGCTCATGGCTTTCGAGCACATCTTCAAATATTTCGCGATCGCGATAATCGCTATATTTTTTCGGCTGTTGGCTTACAGAAGAAGTTTTCATTTCTTTTACCTATAGATTTGTATTTATATTTGTATTATAAGCTACAAATTAACTGTAAACATAAAAAAGTCATCAACTGATGACTTTTTTATGTTTATTCTAAAAAATAAGAGCCGCGCATTGCGCGGCTCTTATTTTTTAGAATAACAACGCAACTAGACGGAGACGGTCTGCCACTCTAGCTTATCTAATGTAAGAGAACGCTCTAATGCACGCTCGAAACTATCAAGCTTAGGCTCAATTAGATAAGGCTCGCCGACATAGCCTTGGATAGCTTCTTGGGTCTTCAAGCCATTGCCTGTGATGTAGACAACAGTTGTTTCTTCAGGATCGATTTTGCCAGCTTCTACCAATTTCTTAAGAACTGCGATCGTCGTACCGCCAGCAGTTTCCGTAAAGATGCCTTCAGTCTCTGCAAGCAACTTCATCGCTTGGATGATTTCATCATCATTGACCATTTCGATATTGCCATTGGTTTTATGAGCAATGTCGATCGCATAAATGCCATCCGCAGGATTACCGATCGCAAGACTCTTAGCAATAGTCTTAGGCTTAACAGGAGTGATGAAGTCGCGACCTTCTTTAAAAGCAGCCGCGATCGGGAATCCTGCGG
>CASBRC010000360.1 GCA_949128015.1 Synechococcales cyanobacterium PMM_0003 | reverse complement strand
GCGCTGACATGAAACCCAGAGAAATTTTTGAAAGTGCCGCTTCGCGGCACTTTCAAAAATTTCTCTATACCCTTTAAAGCCTCAATAAGCTGTAAGTAGGTGGACGTAATAAACAACCAAAAACCAAGAAGCTGTGGCGCACGCGCAGCGTGCGCCACAGCTTCTTGGTTTTGGGTTGTTTATTACGTCCACCTACTTACAGCTTATTGAGGCTTTAAAGGGTACAGAGAAATTTTTGAAAGTGCCGCTTCGCGGCACTTTCAAAAATTTCTCTGGGTTTCATGTCAGCGCAAAGCGCTGTATTACCCTATTTATTGAGAAATTGTACAAATGCATTATTCCTGAATTTATTGAGATGTTAGTTGATTTGTTAAACTGGCAGAAGTAATCAACCCATATCGCAACATCATGATTAGTAACCTGCTCCAAACCAAAGAGCTAGCAAATCTGCAATATTCTCCCGTTTGCGATCGCTTTGACGAGACATGGGAAGCCCCACTCTCGATCTTGTTAGGGCTTGGACGCGCCGCAGGAGCCGATTTTGTCGAGTTTTTCTTAGAGCGTAATAATTACATTAGCTGTCTTGCTGAAGATGACACGATTACGAGCATCTCACCAAGGCTATCTACAGGAGCAGGGATTAGAGCTTTTAAGGGTAAAGCTGATTGCTATGTCAGTACGAATGATTTGACTTTCTTAGGACTAAAATCAGCCCTCGAACGCGCTCTGTCGATTTTGGGATTACAACTTCCTTCTCAAACTTCGATTATTCCCTCTATTCATCTAGAGCTATTCCGTGACTATGCCACTAAAAAGGGTAAAGAAGCTTGGATCGGTCAATGTAGTCCTATGCGGGAAATGGGAGATATTCTCCTCGGCGCAAATCAAATGCTCGCCAAAAAAGGTACACATATCCAATCAAGGCGATCTGGCTACTTCCGCGATTGGCAAGAAATCTTAGTAGCCGCCAGTGATGGCACATTTGCTCGTGATATTCGCCTCACTCAGTCGATTGGATCTAACCTCCTCTGTGCTGATGGTACTAATCGTTCATCAATTGGTAAGCGCGTTGGTGGTACGAGTGACCCCAGCTATCTCCGTAATTGGAACTATGAACCCGTAGTTGAAGAAATCGTGGAAGCCGCAGGCAAAATGCTCTATGCCGATTATGTCGAGTCTGGCTCCTATCCGATCATCATGGCAAATCAGTTTGGTGGCGTAATCTTCCATGAAGCTTGTGGACATTTACTGGAAACCACTGGTATCGAAGCAAAGACTACACCCTTTGCGGAAATGAAAGGTCAAAAAATCGCCCATGAGAATCTAACTGCATGGGATGAAGGTCGCTCTGAAGAAGCTTTTGGAACGATCGACATGGATGATGAAGGCATGCCCACACAACGCACTCTCTTGATTGAGAATGGCATCCTGAAAAACTTTATTAGCGATCGCACTGGTGAGTTACGCACAGGACATCCACGTACAGGTAGCGGTCGTCGCCAAAGCTATGCCTACGCCGCCGCTAGTCGGATGCGAAACACTTATATTGGTGCAGGTAATTTTGCTTTAGAAGATCTCTTTGCCTCAGTTGATAAAGGTATCTATTGCAAAAAAATGGGCGGCGGCAGTGTCTTGCCTACTGGTCAATTTAACTTTGCCGTTGATGAAGCTTATCTGATCGAAAATGGCAAAATCACCAAACCACTCAAGGGTGCGACTCTAATCGGTGATGCCAAAGAAATCATGCAAGAAATCTCCATGAGTTCTCGCGATCTCGAACTTGCCGCAGGTTTCTGTGGCTCTGTCAGTGGCAGCATCTATGTCACGGTTGGACAGCCCCATATTAAGGTCGATGCGATTACCGTTGGTGGTCGATAAAACCGAAAAGGATAAAGGTGGCGCAAAGCGCCGCCTCTATCTTTTTCGGTTCTGATTTATTTAGCTAAGATTTCCTTATTCTAACCTTCAATCTTTTTTATGCTCTCTATCCGTAATCTTTGCTATCACCCACCCGCTACCCCCGAAGCGATTCTCAAAAATATATCCTTTGAGTTGCAAGATCATCAATTGGGCTTGATGGTGGGACCAAGTGGTTCTGGCAAAAGCACTTTACTAGAAATTTTGGCAGGATTTGTAGAATGGACTAGTGGCAGCATTTATTGGAAATCGCAAGAGCTAAGCCCTGATCACCTACAGCAAATATGCGGACTAGTATTTCAATTTCCAGAGCGTCATTTTTGCGGGAGTACGATTTTAGAAGAACTACGATTGGGACATATCGATCTAGATAGCGATCGCATTCAGGGAGCATTAAGTTCAGTGGGGCTAAGTCAACTCAATCCAAGTAACTCTCCGCAGTCTCTTAGCGGTGGTCAACAGAGGCGCTTAGCCCTCGCAGTGCAGTTAATTCGTCAGCCTAGTATGTTATTGCTAGATGAGCCAACCGCAGGCTTAGATTGGTCAATGCGTAAACAAATTCTTGGCATCTTGCAAGAACTCAAAAAAAATTGGACGATTCTCGTTGTCACTCACGATCCTGATGAGCTTGACTCGATGGCAGATCAGACTTGGACGATCGCCCATGGCAAGATCTAGCAGCAATTTTTGAAATGGTTGCTTTGCAACCATTTCAAAAATTGTATTGGTTCTGGTTCGAGCGCAAAGCGCTGTGATGTAAACTACGCTCAGAAGCCTGTGGAATTAAATGACTGACAATACTGATAGCTTAATCGTCAAGCCCAAAAAATCGGGACTAGCGCCACTGATTCTCACATTGGTGGAGTTGTTGCGTCAGTTAATGGAAGCGCAAGTAATTCGGCGTATGGATGCTGAGAAGTTAACTGAGTCCGAAATTGAGAGAGCTGCTGATAGCTTGCAAGCTTTGGAACAACAGATCTTTAATCTTTGCGAAGTTCTCGATATTGATCCTGAAGATCTCAATCTTGATTTAGGCGAATTTGGAAAACTTCTGCCTAGACGCGGTGCATATTATCCCGACAAGTCATCAAGCGAGTCATCGATTTTAGAATTGCTCGATCGCTTAATCAGTACAGGAATTGTGTTGGAAGGTGATGTCCAGATTGGTTTGGCTGATATTAATCTAATCGATCTCAAGCTAAAGCTATTACTAACTTCTGGTGATAAATCTGCTAGGTAGGCATAAAGAGCTGTGACGCACGCGCAACGTGCGTCACAGCTCTTTCACGAAATAAAGGTAGGGGCAATTCATGAATTGCCCCTACCTTTATTTCGTGAAAATGTTTCCCCTGCGAGTTTCACTGCTTCTTGAACTTGGATCAATGGAATATTTTGCGATCGCGATAACATCGCGCAGTCCTCATATTCTGGCTGAACCGTCCAAAATCCATCGCGCCACGCAATTTTAACTCTCGCCATGCCGTACTCTGTTTCGACTTCATGGATTTCACGATAGAGGATGGTGCGCTCCTGTAAGCGATATCTGATGCCGAGGGTACTAGTTTCTTGAACGAGAATTTTTTCGCAAATAGTTTTGCGATCGCAAGGACATATCACCGTAATTAAAATCCCATTGCGAGATTTTTTCATCCCAATTGCTTGGGTATAGACATCCAAAGCGCCATTTTTCAATAATTCTTCCATCGTGAAAGCGATCGCCTGAGCGGTCATATCATCGACTTGCGTTTCTAAAATTGCGATCGTCTCTATAGATTCATGAAATGAAGAAGATTCTCGCTTTGCGAGAATCTTCTTCATTTCATGATTTTTTTTTTCTTGCCAACCCATAAACGCAAAGTATTGGGGATTTCTAAATCTTGAGTACCCGCGCCCAGTCCTACTTTTTTGATTTTCATTAAGGGAACTTCGCCAAACTTTTCGCAAAGGGTAACTGCGATCGCAGCTCCTGTGGGAGTTACTAATTCTTTCTTAATTCCATTATCAAAAATCGTGACTTCATGCATTTCCCATAGTTTCAGAGTAGCTGGTGCTGGCACTGGCATTTTGCCATGATCGCAATCTACATAACCACCACCCGCAGGCAAAGCCGAACAATAGATTTTGTCAACTTCTAACCAATCAAATCCCGCACAAGTACAGACAATATCCACGATCGCATCGATCGCACCGACTTCATGGAAATGCACTGCTTCGGGCGCAATGCCATGCACTGCACCTTCTGCGATCGCAAGTTCTTTAAAGGTTGCTAAACTCCAAACTTCAACCTGTTTTGGTAATTTAGCCTCGCGAATAATTTTCTCAATATCAGGTAAATGGCGATGAAATTTATGAGAATGCTCTTTATGGGAATGCTCTTTATGGGAATGCTCTTTATGGGAATGTGGATCATGTTCATGACTATGGGAATCATGGGTATGTTCTTTATGGCTATGGGAATGAACATGATCAGTATGAGAATGAACTTGTTCAGCCGCAACCGTAGGCGGCTCAGCGCCATTATAGTTTAGTAATTCGACATGCATTTTTGTGGCTTCGATACCGCCTCGCTGAACGGATTCTGTCCACAACTTAACTTCGCGATCGAGTCCCAATTTGTGAACAATATCTTGTAAATATGCTAGAGGTACACCTGCACTCACTAGCGCTCCTAGACACATATCACCCGCGATTCCTGTTGGACAATCTAAATATGCAATGTTTGTCATGCTAATCCTTACAAAAGTTACTTATTGATCTCTACCCAAAAGGTTAGATGCAGCGCAGTGCGCCGCGTCTAACCTAGCAGTTAGTGAGCATTATTTCTGAGAAAATCCAATTGCTCCTTGCAGATTTGCGCCTGTCCAAATAGTACTTTCGATAACTGCATTAGTTAAATTTGCGTTTGTCAGATTTGCATTCTCAAAATTAGTTCCGATTAAGACAGCCTCAGTCAAATCCGCTCCACCAAAGTATGCGTTTTGGAGATTTGCGATCGCAAAACTTGCCTTTTTTAGATTTGCCATACTCAAATCAACTTCTTGCATCTCAGCATGACGAAATACGGTTTCGATACAAGTAGCTTGAGACAAAATCGCTTTATACATATAGGCATGACTAAAATCAGCCTCACGAAGATTGGCTTTAGTCAAGTTAGCCATACTTAAAGAAGTATCATTCAAAAACGTGTTAATTAGCTCAGCCCCAACTAGCTGCGCTCCACTTAAGATCGCGCCTCCTAAGTTCGCATTGTTCAAAATTGCGTTGTTTAAAATCGCCTCGCTAAAATTTGCCATCAGACATCCCGCCATACTGATATCGGCAAAATCAAGAGATGCTCCACATAAATTTGCACGGGTTAATAATGCTCCCCTCAATTTAGCTCGATTCAGCATTGCCTTATTTAAGTTCGCATTGCTTAAGTTCGCGCCACTAAAATCAGTGTTTTGAAGATTTGCACCGCTTAGATTTGCACCATTCAGGTTTGTCTTTTTAAAGCTTTCACCACTTAGATTTACCCCGCGCAAGTCTGCACCACTGAGATTAGCGACACCAAGATTTATCCCTCTCAGTTCTAGCGATCGCAAATCTGTGCCAGTGAGATTAACATCTTGCAGATTTGCTTGTCCAAAGTTAACCTGATGGAGCATAACTCCACTTAAATCGGCTCCCTTCAGGTTGGCATTAACGAAGTTAGCTTCACTTAAATTTGCCCCTGATAGATCTGCTTGAGTTAAATTTGTTCTACTGAAATTGACTTTACATAAATTTGCGTGAGCTAAATTTGCGCCAACCAGATTCAGTCCAGACAAATCGGCTTTTTGCAAATCGATTACTTCAGGCTGCATTTTTTCGCGCCAAGCATTCCAGTGCTCAGCGCCATCTTTAATATGTCGAACAATTTTTAGATCAGCCAAGATGATTTAACTAGATATATATCTCTAGTTTACTACTACATTTCCCAGTTAAGAATTAGCCAAAGCCCAAAGAGGATAAAGCGGCGCTACGCGCCGCCTTATCCTCTTTGGGCTTTGGCATTACGCTGCCAGCGATCGCGTTTAATCCTTCGCAGCGCTGAGCCTGTAAAATTTTGATCCCATTCCTGCTCAGTCATATTTGCCAAGTCTTCTAGTTTGGGATCAACATTATGGGGAAAAGGTTGAAAATCAGATTCCAAGGTTTCTTGAGCAAACCGTTGATTCCAAGGGCAAACATCTTGGCAAATGTCGCATCCCGCCACCCAGTTTTGTAAATTGGTTGCGATCGCATCGGGGAGATGTTCTGCCTTATTCTCAATCGTATGAAAAGCAATACAGCGATTGGCATCAACCACAAAAGGCTGGGCGATCGCACCAGTTGGACAAGCATCAATACAGCGCGTGCAAGTACCACAATGATCGGTATGAGGCTGATCGGGTTCTAGCTCCAGATTAGTTAGCAGTTCTCCCAAAAATAGCCAAGAGCCATAGTCCCGTGTAATCACATTGCTGTGTTTGCCAATCCAACCGATCCCTGCTCTCTGAGCAAATGCTTTCTCTGCGATCGGGCCAGTATCGACATAGTAACGCGCTTGAATATCATCGCCCTGACTTTCACCTAAGGCGGTTAACCAAGTTGCCAAAGCTTTGAGCTTCTTCGTCAAAACCTTGTGATAGTCACGTCCCCAACCATAGCGCGAGATTTTACCAATATTGCGATCGCCTGAATGTTGATGCGGTGTGTAGTAATTTAGCGCCACACAAATTACCGACTTTACTCCCGCCATCACCTGAGTAATATCTTGCCGCTTGGGATTTGTCATCCAAGCCATATCTGCTTGATATCCCAGTGCCAGCCATTCCTGCAAGCGTTCCGCCTC
>CASBRC010000359.1 GCA_949128015.1 Synechococcales cyanobacterium PMM_0003 | reverse complement strand
CCCATAGAATGGAGGCGGCGCAAAGCGCCGCCTCCATTCTATGGGTTTTATTTAATAAAGTCACGCGAACGTGACTTTATTAAGAAGTAAAAATACACCGTGGCACAAAGTGCCACGGTGTATTTTTAAATTAAATGACTAGAAAAAGATAGCCCCTCAATCTGGTCTATAGGAACCATCCAAATTTTATTTTGATAAGGTCGCCATACGGCGCTCATCACATAGTGATTACGGATAGAGATGATATGAACGTGAGGAATACCAGAAAATTTTGAACAAGAACGTAGAAAATCTAAAGTTCTGATTAAACGGCTATGTAAAAATGTTGCCATTTCATCACTACAATTTTGGCGCAACATCGGTACAACTTGTGGATCATTATCTCCCCTTAACTCATAAATAATATGCGTTTTACCCTTAAAATCAATTTTGCGCGATCGCACTTCCAACCCGCACAGCACCCCAAAGCCAATTACAGCCATACCCAAATCAATATGAAAGTCACGCATTTGGAATTTCGTGTTACTACTCATATCTGTGTGGGTGTTGTACCCTGTCCAAGCATGAAACTTCTCTAAATTGTCGTCGTTAATATCAACGGCAGAACGATAGGGAGAGCTTACAGCACGGTTAATCAGTGTGTTTTCTGAAGTTGGCTCTGATGTCATACTAGTTTCGTGAGTGACAGCATTTATTTACAAGAAATTCAATAAAAAATCTTACTAAAAATGTCTAAAAGCTTAAGCTATATAGATGTAAGCAGCTTAACATTCTTTTAATTAAGTTATCGGTTAACTTACTTGTATCTCACAACTGTATAGACACGTATGCCTTCTAAAAGTTCGCTTAGTTACCAACAGTTGCAACCGATTTCTTTGCAGCGTGAGTTGCAACAATATCAGCGTACTTTGTTTACAAGTATTGGCATTTTAATCGGACTAGTGGTAACTGGTACATTTGGTTATCACTTTATCGAAGGATGGAGCTGGTTTGATTCCCTTTACATGACGATCATTACCCTTGCCACAATTGGTTATGGCGAAACCAATCCCCTACATTTTGAGGGGCGCGTGTTTACGGTGATGTTGATCATTATGGGGGTGATCAGCCTTAGTTACATTGCGGCTCAGTTTACGGCGGCGATCGCCAATGGTCATATTTATAATATTTTTCAGGCGAGGCGACAACGAAAAATTATGGAGTCACTAGATAGCCATTACATAGTTTGCGGATTTGGACGTACAGGCAGACAAGTTACCGCCGAATTTGCGGCGGAGGGTAATATCTCATTTGTGGTAATTGATAGTGATCCCCACGCAATCGAGCAAGCTGAGCAGGAGGGGTATTTGGCGTTACTAGGAGATGCAGCGCTCGATCACACTTTGTTTTTAGTGGGCATTGAACGTGCAACTTGTATCGTCGCGGCTTTGCCATCGGATGCCGAAAATCTTTATACAGTGTTATCGGCAAAAACCTTAAATCCTGAAATCAGGGCGATCGCAAGAGCAAGTACTCAAGAAGCAATGCAAAAGCTCCGCCGAGGTGGAGCTG
The DNA here is from genome assembly GCA_949128015.1 of Synechococcales cyanobacterium PMM_0003. Classification (GTDB taxonomy): domain Bacteria; phylum Cyanobacteriota; class Cyanobacteriia; order Pseudanabaenales; family Pseudanabaenaceae; genus Pseudanabaena. The sequence goes on along the minus strand of CASBRC010000359.1, from coordinate 2,019 downwards.
ATGAGGTGATCTCGCCATACATTACAGGCGGTAAGCGGATGGCGGCGGTGGCGCTGCGACCACAGGTGATGGATTTTGTGGATGGCATTATTGCTGGAGATAATCGCTCGTTTTATATTGAGGAATATCGCATTGATGACTCTAGTTATGTGGGAGTCACGCTAAAGAAGGCAAGTTTGCGATCGCAGACTGGCGTTTTAGTTTTAGCGATTCGTCGTGCTGATGGTGATTTGATCGCGGGTCCTGATGGTAATACGGAAATTTTGCAGGGTGATGTTTTGATTTCGATGGGAACGCCTGAGCAGTTAAGGGCGCTAAATCAAATATTGAGTCCGCTTTCCAAAAAGCCAAATGTTTTACGTTTACCGCGTATGAAATAGAGTTGCGGGTAAATTTATGAAGTTCATTTCGCCATCGCGAATGCTCCAAATTGCGATCGCAGAAGCGATTAATTCAACATTTACGATGTCACTTTCTCCTGATGAGATATCCCTAAATATTTGCTATCCCAAATATGGCGCTCACTACACATCTGCGATCGCATTTGCGATCGCCAATCGTTTAAATCTTAGTCCCGTTCAGGTTGCGGATGCGATCGCGCAAACCTGTTTACAAAATCCAGAAATATCTTCGCAATGGCAAATCCAAGCTTTAGGTAAAGGCTGGCTAAATATTTCTTTAAGTGAGCAATATCTAGTTGAAAGTTTATTTGCGCTAGAGAATTTGCCGATTGAGGGATTTGCTAATTGCGAAGGATTTTGGCAAAGGCTCATTTTTATAGATGCTGCTAGTAAGTCACCTGATCCAACTGTGCAATATGCCTATGCGCGTTGTTGTGCCTTAATCCGATTAGCTCAAAATAATGTAGGGGCAATTCATGAATTGCCCCTACATTATTTTGAGCAATTTATAAGCTGTTTAGAACCTGTGGAAATTAGTTTATTGATGCAAAATTTTGCGATCGCAGATTATTTAGAGAGTTTAGATAGCCATAAATCTAGAATTAAATTATTGCGATCGCTTGCCGAAGCTTTTTTACAGTTTTACGATCGCTGCCGAATTTTTGGAGTACCTCAAGAAATCGCAGTTAAGCGCTTATTACTAATCAGAGTTACGCAAAAATTATTAATTGCGATCGCGCCGCCTGACGTTAATTATGCAATGTACCTGTAGATTAACCTCAGTTCTGGATAAGCCATGAGATCAATCTCATGGCTCAAAGCTAAAACCCGTTGAAACGGGTTAAGAGATATTTTGAGAAATATTTCAGTCAGTTTCAACTGACTTTAGCTTTGAGCCAAGAACTTTAGTTCTTGGTTAGCTGTGCTTTTAGGGAAAAAGCTTGACCCGAACTATAGACCATTCCCGATCGCAAAAAATGCTGACCAATAGTAGGGATGCTTGTATTTCTCTGATTTAATCAAAGTAACTTGCGCTCTATTCAATGCTTCGGTGGAACTGACATCATCTTTTTTGAGTTCTTTGTAAAATGCTTCCATGAGGGCTTGTGTACCTACATCGTCCACATTCCAGAGTGATGCGATCGCCGTTTTTATTCCAGCTTTCTGAGTTTGATACCCAAATCCTAGTATTTCTACACCACTTCCAAGCGCACCTATTCCTGTCTGGCAGGCGCTCAGCACAATTAAGTCTATATTTGGAATCTGCCAATCGGTGATTTCATTGAGGCGGATTTTGTCGCCGTTACCAAAAATGATGAATGAGTTGTCTGGCGCACCTGCATTAAATTCTGCATGGGTGGCTAGATGTAAAATATTGTGATTTTTGAATTTGGATTCGATCGCTTTGCGGCTAAAATTTTCTTCGGTGAGGGTTACTGAGTTTTGAAAAGAATTTGCGATCGTTTGGACTTCTCTAATGGTGGCGGGTAGACCTTGCTGCCCAAACTTTAGCTCATTAGCTTTACCGCCAAATGCACCTGCGAGGATGTTCGGTTGAGTTTTTTGCCTTGGTGAAAAGTCGGAGAGGCTATAGGCGATGAGGTTGCTGACTTTATAT
>CASBRC010000358.1 GCA_949128015.1 Synechococcales cyanobacterium PMM_0003 | reverse complement strand
GTGACCTGTTTCCCGGTAAAGCGAGGAAACAGGCCACGCACCCAATCGATTGGCGATCGCCTCCTTCGATCGCTGTTTCAGCCGCACTTGATCGCGATCGCTGCCCATTGATAGGTCATCCCAGCGATCGATCAACTCGTGAATTTCGTCGGCATCCAGGGATTGAATGGTGAAGTGCCGAAACCCGCTGTGCTGGAGGCGATCGGGGTTGTCGCCGATGATCCGAGATGTAACCAGCACCTGGGCTTGAAATATCTCGCCGCCCTGACCCGGAAAAAGTCGCCACTGATCCAGCTTTTAGAGGTTGAAGATCTAGATTGCCCAACACTGCAAGAGATCTAAGTTGAACAATTCAAGTCAGAAAATGAACTCTGTTCAGTGAAATCTATTTAGACACATTCAACACAATTCAATAGTCAAAACAGATAACCTATTGTTGAAACATCATCAATAGGAAAGATTTGCTTGCGTGGATAACTTTGATAATGTAGTTAATAGAGTTTTCAGTCCTTGCTATTGACATCTGTCTACCTCAGGGACTATGTTGCACTGCGCTATTATCTAACCAATTCTTCATTTGTGTGTTCAGCTATTACAGGAACAAAATTTATGGTGACGAAGTTTATAGAATTATCTTAAACACTATTTTCCCTCACGCTTTTTGGGGGCATTCAAAAAACCGTTACGTAGGCTAGTCCAGGTATCATGAGAACCAGCTGCAAGAGAAGCTCGATCGCAATACTCCAATGCTTCTTCTCGCCTACATAAGCTGATTAATGTATGACCTAATACCTTAGTTACCATTCGTAGACTAACAATATACTTACTCCTTTTTTGCCCTTGCTTTTCAACCTCACTGATCAGTTTTTCAAAGCCTTCGACTAGTACAGAGACAGAATCTTCTAGTTTTCTAATATGTATTAGTGCATCTCCCCAAGCTTTGTAAGCTTGAGCCAATCTAATTGGATCATTCATTTCTAGACCTAGCTTAATGCTATGTCGGAAGCAACTTTTAGCATATATAAGCTTTTCCTCAGTCTCTTGCTTTATGCAAATCTCTCCCAATTTCCTAATTATTTTCTCTTGAATTGCAATATCTTTTATTTTCTCAGTCTCGTTATAGCTTAAGTGAAGAATCTGTTCCGCTTGCTTCCAATCTTGCTTTTTTTCAAAAGTTTCAACCAAAGTCTTTAAAACCTTGAGTAGTTGTTTGTAATTATTGGTTTCATCAAGCCACTCCTGACTTTCATGCAAAATAATTTCTGCTTCGTTCAATCTATTGATTGTGTTGTAAGCCTTACCTAAAGTATGCTGCGCGATAGACTTGTGCAGAGAAGTTTTAAGGTCATTAACAATGAGGAGATTGAAGCGTCGAAGAGCAGCATTAGCTGCTTCCACATTGTCTTTGTTTCTTAGTATATCTCCTAAGCGTTTCCATATGCTATGCAATTGCCCGTTATCTTCAAGAGATTCGTTGTAAGTAGCCGCATTTAGAAAGGCAAAGATTGTTTCTTCTAAATAACCTTGATCCTTTGAAACTTCACCTAAGTTATTCCATCCAATTGCCGACTGTCTTATACTAGATAGCTCTTTAGCAATAGTAATTTCTTCTTTAAAAGCAATAGCTGCATCTTCAAACTTACCTTGCTGTCTTAATACGCTTCCTAAACAATCTAAACTAATAGCCCGATTGATCTTCTCGTCATTGAGTTCTTCACCGATTTTAATAGATTGATTAAAAGCATCAACTGCACCTTCTAGATCCTCGTGATCCTTAAACACTTTTCCCAAACAGTTATATGCAAAGACTACCTGGTGCTGATTATCAAGAGCATCTTCAATGTGAATTTCACGTTGAAAAGCGTAAATCGACTCCTTAAAGTTTTGATTTTTGTGGTAGACGTTCCCTAAACAGTTCCATCCAATCGCCACATGTTTTTGGTCGTTCAGAGTTTTTGCAACCTCGATCTGTTCCTTGAAAGTAGCGATCGCCTCATCAAAATCCCCCTTTTGTTGCAATGCTCTTCCTATACAGTTCAGACCAATTAATAATTGTTTTTGATTGCCCAGATCTCTATCAATACCAATTTCGCGCTTAAAGACATTGATGGCTTCTTCAAACTTGCGTTGCTGCTGCAACAATCCTCCCAGGCGATTCAACGAAACTGCTAAAATTTCTTGATCGTTGAGGTTTTCTGCAATAGCAACTGAGTTCTGAAAGGTGAAGATTGCATCTTCAAAGTTATTCTGATTCTGAAATATTTTTCCTAGGCGATTAAGAATGATTAGCAGCTGCTTTTTTTCATTTAAGTCTTGGGAATTAAAAAGTTTGTTTTTAAGATTGGCAATTAATCCTTTTTTGTCATTTTGCCTCTGTAGTGCTCTCTCTAGAAAAGTATATCCAATAATTGATTGCCCTTTATCGTTAAGCGTTTCACTAATAAAGATTGAGCGTAGGAAAGCAACTATCATCGCTTCCCAGTCACCTTTCGCCTCCAGTGCTTTACCCAAACAATGTAACCCAACAGCCAAATGCTTCTTACTATCTTCAAGAGATTCAGCGAGAGAAATTCCACGTTTAAAGGTAATAATTGCTGCGTCCAAATCACCTTTTCTTCTCAATACTTCCCCTAACTGATTATAAGCAAAGACTAACTGTTGCTGGTTATCAAGAGTTTCTTCAATGTGAATTTCATGTTGAAAAGCGGAAATCGCCTCATCAAAGTTTTTCTGTTTCTGGTAGACGTTCCCTAAACAGCTCCATCCAATTGCTACCTGTTTCTGGTCGTTCAGAGCTTTGGCAACCTCGATCTGTTCCTTGAAAGTAGCGATCGCCTCATCAAAATCCCCCTTTTGTTGCAATGCTCTTCCTATACAGTTCAGACCAATTAATAATTGTTTTTGATCGCCCAGATCTCTATCAATACCAATTTCGCGCTTAAAGACATTGATGGCTTCTTCAAACTTGCGTTGCTGCTGCAACAATCCTCCCAGGCGATTCAGCGTAACTACTAGTTGTCTTTGGTTGTCAAGTGCTTCACTGATGGTAATTAGACGTTCAAAAGCGGCGATCGCCTCTTCAAACTTTTTCTGTTTCTGCAAGACTCCACCTAAACAATTCAGATTAATTGCTAGAGAAGTTTGATCATTGAGAGTTTCAGCAATGGCAATTGAGCGCTCAAAAGCAGCGATCGCTTTTTCAAACTTTTTCTGCTCTTCTAGTAACCTACCTAAGCGATTCAGTCCAATTGCCAGAGAAGTTTGATCATTGAGAGTTTCAGCAATGGCAATTGAGCGCTCAAAGGCAGCGATCGCTGCTTTCAAGTTGCCTTGCTCTTGAAATACCGTCGCTAAACCATGCAGCCCAATTGCAGCCTGTTCCTGATCATTGAAGGCTTCAGCAATGGTAATTTCACGTTCAAAAGTAGCGATCGCCTTTTCAAAATTGCGCTGTTTTCGTAAGATTCCACCCAGGCTATTCAGTTGTTTCAATTGACTCTCTTGACGTTGAATTGGGTCGCTGATTCGTTCAATCGAATCCTGTGCATTCTCCAAAATAACTTCTGCTTCTGGCAGATTTCCTTCAATAGCAAGATATTTTGCGTGCTGAATCTTAAACCTAACGCTGGTATACCAGTCGTTCAGTTGCTCTGCCCATACCTGAAACCCTGTCATCAACTCAATCGCTTGCTTGGAGTAGCTATATTTCAACAAGAATGGTCGCAGGTCTAACGCAAACCGATAAGCTGATTCTTTCAGATCATCGGAAATAGCATGTATTCGTAACCACTGGGCTGCTTGCAGGATATCCTCAAAGTTTTCGATAATTTGCTTAGCAATTTCTGGGTTTTCTACATCTCTAGTCTGCACAAAATTAAGGAAGTATTCAGCGTGCCTCTTGGTTGAGGCATCCCACAAATTTCGTTCCTGAGCACGAGCTTGAGCATAAATCCGAACTAGTGTGTGGAATACATAGCGTTCTTCTCCAACTGAGTTCAGGAGGGAAAATCGATGAAGTTTCTGCAAACGTCTACGACTTTGCGTATGACTTAGCAATCCACCTGCTTTTATTGCTGTTTCTAAGGAAAAGCCATCCTTGGCACAAACACTAAGGCAAGCGAATAAGTCAATATCAGGAGCCTCTAGGAATTTCAGACTCACTTCAAGAGATGCCGTGACATTCAGCCCAATATCGTCGCCATGTTTTAAT
>CASBRC010000357.1 GCA_949128015.1 Synechococcales cyanobacterium PMM_0003 | reverse complement strand
TAGCGTTGCGGCTCTCCGCGCCGCAACGTCTAATCATTCACTGGGAAGGGAGTAGGCTTAGAAATCATTCTAAGCTTCAAAAACTGGATTAGGTTCACCCCATTTAACCTTTGCTTCACCGAGAAACTCTATGAAAATTTTGCATGGTACTTGGATTCCTAATCATAGTAGTGACTTTATCCAAAGTGGTAATTTTTATATTTGGGTGGAGACAACTGATGGCAAGCCAACGACTACAGCCAAGCGCAAGTCAACTAAAAAAGCATCAGAGCCAGCCCCTGAGCAATTAGTGTCCAAGCATCGATCTAGCTTAGCTGAAGCAGAATTAAAAGCTTTTCTATTCAACGATTTGGGGATTAAAGATGAACTTTTGCAGGAGCCAGATGCAAAATATGCTCGCAGTGCTAATCAAGAACAAATTATTTTCCCTAAATATTTTCTGTTGCCGACTAGTAATGAACAGCCTTTACCATCTTTGGAACTAGCGCGATATTTAGAAATCGAACTTCCCGAAACCTTTGATTTGCAGTATTGGCAAATCGACTGCTATCAAGTTACTACTTCGATTAAAACTAGTAGTTTTCATTATCAACGGGCGATTAATATTGTTAAGTTGCTGAATGATTTGCATTTCATTGCCATCAATAATTTTGCCGAAGTACAACTGGGATCGGATTTATTGTTTTGGTATCACTACAGCCAAGCCTTTAAACAAATCATTCTCAAAGATCAATATATTCCTGCTTTTAAGTATCGCGAGTTGGCTATTCAAGTATCGAAAAAAACTGCAACCAAAACTACTGCAAAAGCTAAGAAAACTGCATCGGCATCTCCCAAATTTGAGATTTATCCCGCATGGGAAATCGTTTCTGAAAAATATGAAACAGAATTAGCGCAATATGTAGAATATATGCCCTTAGCCTGTGTTTCAGGCTTTAGTGAACCTCTAGCGGATCAAGCTGAATTTTTTGATTCCGAAACTTTGTTGCGTCATTTTTCGGAATCTGTCCTGAATAGTATTCTTACCCATACTCCAACCACCGCCCAGTTTTCGGGAAAAGTGTCCGATTCTTTATTACAGCAATGTTTGGATTTTAATGAGAAAGAACTCGCTAATCATATTTCTAGCAGTAATGAGGCTTTAGAACAGTTTCAGAAATGGGAAGGATGGCAACAAAAAATTAATCGCATTCAAGCTGATTCGCTGTTTTATCTTTGCTTTCAACTGCAAGCCCCTCAAAAAGAATCAGAACCTTGGCAGTTACAATTTCAGGTTTCACCAAAAAACGATCCCTCGTTGAAATTGCCTTTAGCCGATTACTGGAGCATGACTGCCGCCAAAAAGAAAGCCATAGAGAAGCAATTTGGCAAAGAATTTGAGCAAAATCTATTACTAAATCTCGGCTATGCAGCGCGGATGTACGATCGCATTTGGCAAGGGCTAGAAACCGATCGCCCCATCGGTTTACAGCTAAATCTCGATCAAGCCTTTGAATTCCTAAAGGAATCAGCTTGGATTTTAGAAGATGCTGGCTATAAAGTGGTTGTGCCATCTTGGTGGACACCTGTAGGGCGGAGACGGGCGAAAATGCGCCTCAAAGCATCAGGCAAAGGCAAAACCAGTAGCAAGCCTCAAGCCAAAGGGTACTTTGGTTTCGAGCAGCTTGTGGAATATCAGTACGAATTAGCGATCGGTGATGAAACTATTTCTGTAAAGGAATGGGAGCAATTGGTAAAGTCAAAAGCGCCATTGGTCAAGTTTCGTGGTGAATGGATGGAACTCGATCCTGCCAAAATGCAAGAGATGCTGATGTTTTGGCAACAACATGGGCAAGAGAAAACCGAGATGAGTCTGATTGACTTTATGAAGTTGTCAGCATCCGATCCAGATTTGGATATCGATCGCGATAGTAGTCTCGCAGAGATGATGGCAAAGTTGCAGGATAAGCAACAGTTTGAAATCATCGAAAATCCACCGCAACTAAATGGCACATTGCGCGAATATCAGAAACGTGGCGTAGCATGGCTACAATATCTGGAAAACCTTGGTTTAAATGGTTGTCTTGCTGATGATATGGGGCTGGGTAAAACGGTGCAGATTATTGCCCGACTTGTCAATGAGAAAGCAGAAATTAATGAACATAATGGAGATGCTGCTAGTTCCAAACCTCCGAAAACAACCAAAACAGCAAAAAGCAAGAAAGCTGCTGCTTCTAATTCTCCAGAATCAACTTCGATTGTCAAGCCGACATTGCTGATTGCACCTACCTCTGTTGTCGGCAACTGGCAAAAGGAAATTGAGAAGTTTGCGCCACATTTACGCGCGATTGTTCATCATGGTGGCGATCGCCTTCAGGATGCTCAGACTTTTCAGGATATTTGCCTAACTCACGATCTGATTATTACTTCCTTTACGTTGATTCGCAAAGATGAAGCTCTATTTAGTAATATCAATTGGCATCGCATCGTGATTGATGAAGCCCAAAACATCAAAAATCCCAAAGCCGCCCAAACTAAAGCCATTCTCAAACTAGAAGCAAAGCATCGGCTAGCGCTCACAGGTACACCCGTCGAGAATCGGTTGTTGGATCTATGGTCAATTTTTAACTTTCTCAATCCCGGATATTTGGGTAAAGAAGCGCAGTTTAAAAAATCCTTTGAAACGCCAATTCAAAAAAATAACGATCCAATCCAAGCAGGTGTTTTAAAGAAATTAGTCGAGCCATTCATCTTGCGGCGACTGAAAACCGACCAGTCAATCATTAAGGACTTACCCGACAAAATTGAGCAGAAGCTCTATACCAACCTCACCAAAGAGCAAGCCTCACTATACGAAGCGGTGGTCAAAGATGTGGAAGAGAAACTGAATGAAGTTGAAGGAATTCAGCGTAAAGGGTTGATTCTTTCGACTTTGTTAAAACTGAAACAGATTTGCAATCATCCGATGCAGTTCCTGCAAGATGGTAGTGACTTTACAACCGAGCGATCGCATAAACTTAGCCGTCTATCGGAAATGGTCGAAGAAGCAATTTCTGGAGGAGAGAGCCTATTAATCTTTACGCAGTTTACGGAAATCGGCAATGCTTTAGAGAAACATCTGCGTCAAAAGCATCATTACAACACCTACTATATTCATGGCGGCACAAATCGCGATAAACGCGAACGGATGATTACTGAGTTCCAAGATCCAGAAACAGAGCCTTCAGTTTTTATTCTCTCGCTCAAAGCTGGTGGTGTAGGTATTACGCTCACCAAGGCGAACCATGTCTTTCACTTCGATCGCTGGTGGAATCCTGCCGTTGAGGATCAAGCCACCGATCGCGCCTTTCGGATTGGGCAAAAGAAAAATGTATTCGTCCATAAATTTGTCACCATCGGCTCCCTCGAAGAGCGCATCGATCAAATGATCGAAGACAAAAAGAAACTCGCAGGTGCGATCATCGGAGCCGATGAGTCTTGGCTAAGCGAACTAGATAACGACACATTCAAACAGCTTATTTCTTTAAATAGGAACGCAATTATGGAGTAAAAAGCTTGTCCAAACCTATAAGCTATAATGCAACAAGCATACAGATTAAAATCTTGGGATGTATATGATTACAACAGTAATAGAAAAAAGTGATTATGTAATAGAAACAGATGATGACACCTTGGAAGAAGATCAAGGTGAAGAAGGGTTATACCCTTACGATCCCACTGAGGCAGATATTGATATTCGTGAAGATCCTCAAACTGTTTTTGAGTTGATGCGAAAATACGATAACGGCAAGCTAATTATTGAGCCTGATTTTCAGCGCAATCTTGTTTGGGAACTAACCCAAAAAAGTAAGTTTATTGAGTCAGTTATTTTAAATTTTCCTATACCGCCCTTTTATGTCAACCAAACGAGAGAGGGAAAATACATAGTTGTAGATGGGCTACAACGTACTAGCACTTTGCATGAATTTGTAAACAACAAGTTTAAGCTGCAAGGGTTAGAAGTGCTTAAAAAATTAAATGGCTATGATTTCGCTGATTTAGGGAGTTTATCTGGAGATTATCAAACAAAAATTGAAGATAAAAAGCTTAACCTTTATGTGATTAGACCATCGGTTCCTGTCAAGGTTGTTTATGATATTTTCAATAGAATTAATACAGGTGGAACGAATCTCCAACGTCAAGAAGTCCGAAATTGTATATTTTTAGGTAAATCTACACAGTTACTAAAGGAGTTATCTGAATCTCGTGATTTTAAAATTGCTATTAATCAAGGTATCTCACCAAAGAGGATGAAGGATAGAGAAGCAGTTTTAAGATATTTAGCTTTTAGAATTTTCGACTATGAAAAAGATTATCAAGGTGACATGAGTAATTTCCTAGAAACTACAATGAAAAAGATAAATATGATGAAGCC
>CASBRC010000356.1 GCA_949128015.1 Synechococcales cyanobacterium PMM_0003 | reverse complement strand
GTGATGACCAAACAAATCGTGCAATCTAACGAGCAAGGTCAAACCAAAAACTACGAAATTATCTTTAGTGATATTCAGCTACTAGGTTAGGCAAAAGAAACCTAAAAACCCCAAAAGCTGTAGCGCACGCTGTGCGTGCGCTACAGCTTTTGGGAGTGAGTAAACAAGGGGCTTAAGCCCCTTGCCTATTCTGATTACAACGACGGTAACGACTATAATGAGAACCGATCTTGAACGGTTATTAATTTCGGAAGCAGAACTGTTAGAATTGACAGGGTTTGATCGTCAGCAGATTTTGCAATTCACGAAATTGACATCAAGGCAGATAAAAATCCCTACTGCGATCGCAATAGTAGTTTCTGCAATCAGCTTTATCTCATTTGCGAGTATTTTTTTACCATCATTGCGGACTGTAGGAATTATCTTTTTGATTGGTTTAACATTGGGGATGTTAAGTTTAGCAATCGAGTTGGTCGAAGTAACAGTACTGTTTTTATGTATCGCTTTAGGCGCAGCTATTTATTCACTTTATATTTTGGCAGGAGCGCCATTGGGTACAGTTTTACTCTGCCTTGGCTTGGCACTTGTTAGTGGGATTTTGGCTCTCTTACTCACAAAATTAATTATGCAACAATGGCAAAAGTCAAAAAATCAGCAGCGACAACAAGGTATTCCACCAGTAATTTTGCGTCTATTTATGGAAGTTGATAAATGTAATAAGACAACCTGTGATATTGATGTATTCGATCAATTGCAAGACGCAGGAAATCCCATTAAATTAGAGTCTAGGGAATCCGTGGTTGCGGCTTTGCGAATGACGCGCAATGACATTGTGCGGGCGCTCAAAACTGAAAGGATTTTACGAGAGCATCCTGACTTTCATCCCGATCACTTTGATATCGATCTAAATGCCTTTGAAGCTATCCAGATCAATAATCGCGCTAAGGAGTATGGACGTATTTTTGATACGACTTTACAAATTGCGATCGATGTTCAAAAAGCCATGTCTGAATTACAGGAATTTACTTCAACTTACTAAGTCTTAAAAACAAAAGCAACGTTTTTACTTGCTATAGCCTAAGCAGCATTGTAGTTATTGCGATAAACTTAAATTAAATTAGGAAAATATATGAATGATGACAAAAGCCAAAATGATACTTTAGACGAAAGTGAATTATTCCGTTTGGGAGGGAAAACATCTAATTTCGTAGTTGTGCCTGCGGAAATCAGATATCACCATATTAAAGTCGAAGATTTAGATAAACCTGTAGCGGCGGTCACATATAACGGTTATATCTACAGCCTATTTCGGACTAGTACGACTTGGGCAGAAGTCGAAAAATTAACGAGCCGTCTTTCGGTTGCTTATGTAATCACGGTAATTTCTAAAGGATGGGCAATTTGGGTGTTTGAATATTAAATGCTGAATCACGGATTAAATGGATTAAAGGATGACACAGATAATCAGAAATTAAAATCTGCGTAATCCAAGAATCCGTTTAATCCGTGATTCAGCCTTGTTTAATTACGTTGTTCTAAGAGTTCTGCAAAAGCTTGTTCAAAATCTTCATTCGTAATCCGTAAATTTTCTAGTAAATTAGAGTCATCGCGTTGATGACGACGGATTGCGAAAATAGCGGCGCGATTGCTGAGGAAAGCGAGATCGGCTCCATTCCAATTCTCTGTTCTTTCTGCCCAGATATCTAAATCAAGATTATTGGCAAGAGGGCGATCGCGATTATGAACTTCTAAAATAGAGCTGCGACTATCGCGGTCAGGTAAATCTACCATCATATGCAACTCGATTCGACCCGATCGCAATAATGCAGGATCGATAAAATCGCGGCGATTGGTTGCACCAATTACTAATAATCCCTCGGCAGATTGTAATCCATCGAGTTCAGTTAATAACTGACCAATTACGCGATCGCTAACCCCACTATCGCCTTGATAGCTACCTCTTGCGGGTGCGAGCGTATCAATTTCATCGATAAAAATCACACAGGGAGACGCTTGACGTGCCTGAGAAAATAACTGCCTGATTGATTGCTCAGAAGCACCTACCCATTTAGTCAGCAATTCCGAACCTGCAACAGAAATAAAATTGGCTTGAGCTTGAGTTGCGATCGCCTTAGCAAGTAGTGTTTTGCCAGTTCCGGGGGGGCCATAGAGCAGAACTCCGCGTGGAGCCTTAGCGCGAGTATGGGCATAGAGTGCAGGATCGACTAATGCGCCAGCGACAGCTTCTTGCAGAGTTTGTTTAACCTTGAAAAGTCCACCAATTTCTGACCATTGCACTTTGGGTACTTGAATTTGCAGCGATCGCAATACGGCGGGTTGAACTTGCTTAATCGCCACCTCAAAATCTTCTCGATTTACATCAAGACGGTCAGGAATCTCCGCTAAGCTTGCCACCTGACGGCGTAGAGCATTAGTCGCGGCAACTTGGCATAGTCCCTTGATATCGGCTCCAACATAACCATAAGCGCGATCGGCGATATCATCCAAATCGACATCAGCAGTTAAAGGCATCGATCGCGTATGGATTGATAAAATCTCGCGACGAGCATTGCGATCGGGGATCGGGAATACGATCTCGCGATCGAATCGCCCCGGCCGACGCAACGCAGGATCGATCGCATCAGGACGATTGGTAGCGGCTAAAACGATTACTCCCTTGGTTTCCGCAAATCCATCCATTAAGCCCAATAACTGCGCGACCAAACGCTTTTCAACTTCTCCTTCCACATTGGCGCGATTGGGAACTAGCGCGTCGATTTCATCAATAAAAATCAAACAGGGTGCAGACTTGGCAGCCTTCTCAAAAACCTGTCGTAAGCGCGTTTCCGCTTCACCGTAGTATTTACTAATAATTTCTGGTCCAACGATCGCAATATAATTTACGCCTAACACGTTAGCTAACGATCGCGCTGTCAAAGTTTTGCCAGTTCCGGGGGGACCAACTAGCAACACGCCTTTAGGTGGCTCTAATCCCAACTTAGCCAAAACGTCGGGACGCTTCAGGGGGATTTCTACTAAAT
>CASBRC010000355.1 GCA_949128015.1 Synechococcales cyanobacterium PMM_0003 | reverse complement strand
TGACTACTTATGGCGATACAATAAGCATATGTCATTCACGAATTGGCAAATTTTAGATGCTGTGGAGCCGCCGACTTGGTTAATGGAACAAGTTGGTAAGTTTGCGGCACAGTTGCTTTGTCAAAGAGGAATAGTTGAGCCTGAGCAAGTAGCAGCATTTTTATCGATAGAATCCTATCAACCCACTAGTGCATTTGCTTTTGGGGCAGAAATGGAGCAGGCGATCGCAAGAATTTGTCAAGCATACGAACAGGGAGAAACGATCGCAATTTGGGGGGACTTTGATGCTGATGGCATTACGGCGACATCGGTTTTGTGGGAAGGATTAGGACAGTTTTTTGCTCAGGGAAAGTGCTTATTTTTTTATATACCCGATCGCCTTAAAGAATCTCATGGGATCTCGATTAGAGGTTTAGATGAATTGCGATCGCAATGTGAATCTGAAGGAAAATCTCTCAATTTAATCATCACTTGTGACACGGGTAGCACTTGTTTTGAGGCGCTAACCTATGCTCAGACATTAGGGATCGATGTGATCGTCACCGATCATCATACTTTGCCTGATATTCGTCCACCTGTTGCCGCGATTATCAATCCACGTTATTTGCCAAATCAGCATCCATTATTCAACTTGTCGGGTGTGGCGGTTGCCTATAAATTAATGGAGGCACTCTATGAAACCTTACCAGAAGTTCCCCAACAGCCCCTAGAGGATTTATTGGATTTGGTTGCGATCGGCTTAGTCGCTGATTTGGTGCAACTTAATGGGGATTGTCGCTACCTTGCCCAAAAGGGAATCGAAGTTTTGCGACAGAAGAAACGCCTCGGTGTACGAATGCTCTTGGAGCAATGTAAAAGAGTTGGCGATCGCCCGATTGATATTAGTTTTGGGATTGCGCCGCGCATTAATGCTGTCAGTCGCATTTGGGGCGATGTCCGCAAATGTGTGGAATTGCTGACTACCCGCGATGAGAAGGTTTGCAAAAGTCTGATCGAACAGACAGAACTTGCCAATACTCAGCGCAAGGCTTTGCAGAAGAAAGTCTTCAAGCAAGTGCAATCAAAAGTCGCCCAACTAGATCTTTCGACGACGGGTATTATTGTGCTGGCTGATCCGCAATGGTCGGTGGGAGTTTTGGGCTTAGTGGCTGGGCAAGTAGTTGCCGAATATGCTCGCCCGACAATTCTTTGTACCGTGGAAGATGGCATTGCTAAAGGCAGTGCGCGATCGCTAGAGGGAATTAATCTCTATGACCTACTGAAGGAGCAAGCACATCTATTACTCAGCTTCGGTGGACATCCGTTAGCAGGTGGTTTGAGCTTCCGCTTTGAGAATTTACAAGTACTCACTGAGGCAATCGATCAAAAGTTTTGGAGTCAATATGGACAGTTGCAAAGTAAAGCAATCAAGATTGATTTAGAAGTTGCGATCGCAGATCTTAACAAAGAATTATTTAATGAGTTCAAGCAATTAGAACCCTTTGGCATGGGTAATCCCTATCCCAAATTATTAGTGCGCGATTGTATGTTTTCAGAAGTCTCCAATGCGAATATTCGCACTCAAAAGGGACAAAAAGTTGAATATATTAAAACAGAATTTACCCTAAGCGATCGCCATGGCAATCAGATTTATGGTGATTGGTGGGGACATTATAGTTATGAGTTACCTGATACGCCTTGCGATGTGGTGATCGAACTAGTTGATAACGCTTTTCGCCGCCGTTATGATGCGCGTCTACTGGATTTTCATGCTCAGAGTGTGCCGCTTAGTGCTGATTTGCCTTCCCTCGCCTCAGCCATCAAAAAGCCTGATCCTAATCTCAAGATCGTTGATTGGCGGGGACGCAATACGATCGAACTCGATCGCAATTTAGCCACAACTATTTGCGATCGCTGTCCGCAGAGTTGGCAAGATTTGAACACGATTATTCAACAAGCCTATCAAGCTAATCAATCCCTCGCTTTAGTTTATCCTCGTCCTGAAGAGATTAACGGTGCGATCGCATGGCAAACTCTGGTCGGGATTGCTAAATATCTGAGTCGAACTGGGAAGGAAATCTTGCGATCGCAATTAGTTGCCAAGTTAGGAATTGATGATCAAGATGTGTTGCAGATTGGGTTTGATGAGCTTGAGCAATATGGCTATGCTGTAAATGCGATCGGCAATCCGTTAAATGAGAGCGAACCAACTATTTGCATCAGTTCTATTCCTACAATCTATGATGGAGCGATGCCAGTGCATCAGTTTATCCAAGCGGCAAACGAGTTAGCCTTTCAGCAACAGTTTTTCGATCGCCAGTTAAAGAATTTAGCAAAATCTTTGGGGTAGTACTTTCTTAATGAAGGAAAGGAAGGCGCTTTACAGAATTATTGGTTTAGAATGCCTGAAATGCGATCGCAATAAAGCACCATGACTCAAGATCCAAACGAGAAACCAACTACTCCTATTTCTAATAAGAGATTTGTGCTGCGATCGCATTCTGAAATACTTATCAAAAATGAAAAAATAAAGCATAATTACTAGCAGTAGTTATTTTTAAGGCGTAATCATGCAAGAACAAGACTGGGGTGATGAGGAACTATGGATTGTGACGGCTAGTGAGCCAAGCGCCCAATCTCCTCAATCAGGACAAAAATCAACACCTCGTGATTTTAATCCTTACAGCAATCCATCTAAAGCGACGGTTTCGGGTGAAGAAGTCCAAGCAAGTCGTGTGAAAGCAGAAACT
>CASBRC010000354.1 GCA_949128015.1 Synechococcales cyanobacterium PMM_0003 | reverse complement strand
GAACCGCAGTAAACAATTACTTCTTTAGCATTTTTCACTTCCCGCCAGCGATCGCATTGATCCTCGATCGCAAAACCTTGCTCATTAGTAACTTCCATCCAAGGATAGTTAACCGCACCCTCGATATGCCCTGCGATCGGATCGATCGGTTCTCGCTCACCACGATAGCGATCGCATTCTCGCGAATCAACTAACACTACTTCTGATAAATCTTTTCGAGCTTTTACCGTTTCGATATCCACAACCCATTCAGTTTGTAATTTGGGAATAAATTCACCAGCTTTTGCATGAGGAATTGCTGCACTAGTCGCATAGTTCTGCGCTTGCCATCCCGCAAAGCCACCATCGAGAACTGCAACTTGCTCATGCCCCATATATCGCAATAACCACCAAAGTCTAGAACCAAATCCAAAGCGCGAATCATCGTAAACCACGACCATCGTTTCGCCCGAAGTTATGCCTATTTGTGAGAACTTAGTGGCAAGTTGGCTGATATCTGGCAGAGGATGACGACCGCCATGTTTTTGGACGGGACTAGATAAATCAAGATTGAGATCTAGGTAATATGCGCCCTCTATGTGACTTTCTAGATATTGCTGACGACCCAAATCCCGATCCATCAGTGAAAATCGACAGTCCACAATTACAAGCTGTGGATCGTCAAGATGGGCGTTAAGCCATGCTGCCGAAACAACATGACGATTATTGCTATCCCTAAATGATGTTGATGGCATGGCGTTAATAAGTAGGTGGACAGAATCCCAGAATATATAGCGCACGCTTCGCGTGCGCTATATATTCTGAGGTTGCCTCGCCATTATACGGGCGCTTCGAGATCATCTAAATTTTCTGGTTTTAGGTCGCGCTCCATCAGTCCTTCAACAGCTTGCCGTAATGTAATTTCGCCCTTGAGCAGCCGATAAACATAACGCGAAACAGGAACACTGATATTTTGCCGATCGCAAATTTCGATCAATACATTCGCCGTATTGACCCCTTCCGCCGTACCCTCCACATTGGCGATCGCAGATTCTAAGCTCTTACCCTGTGCGATCGCATAGCCCACCTGATAATTACGGCTGAGATTGCTATTGCAAGTTGCGAGCAAGTCGCCTAAGCCTGATAATCCCCAAAAAGTTTCAGGTTGCGCCCCAAAGTAAACACCAACGCGAATAATTTCAATTAGCGATCGCGTAATTAAGGCTGATTTGGCATTTGTACCCAGATTTAAACCGTCACAAGCACCAACTGCGATCGCAATTACATTTTTGAGCGTACCGCCCAATTCCACGCCAATCGGATCGGAATTTGTGTAGACTCTAAAATTTCGCGACGCAAAAATATTTTGGATGAATTGAGCAGCTTTTTCGTCTGTACTCGCCACCACCGTTGCTGCGGGTTTACCATCCATAATTTCTTTAGACAGATTTGGTCCCGATAAAACAACAAGGGGGCGATCGGGGATCAGTGATCGCCAGATTTGGGATGGAGTTTGACCTGTGATGGGTTCTAGTCCCTTCGTGGCACTAACTAAAACTGTATGGGGCAGGAGCTTAGCAGTTTGTAATTTTTCGGCGATCGATCTGACTCCTTTCATGGAAGCAGCGGAAATAATGGCATCACTTTCGCTGACGGCTTCGGCTAGGGAAATTTGACTTTGGCGTGACCAGATTTGAACATGGTGGTGATTCGTTTTGACTAAACTTGCTAACGCCGATCCCCACGCACCAGCGCCAATGATCGTCACATTTTTTAAGTCTGATTTCATGTTTTAAATAATTTATAGATACTAAACCCAAAGGTGAGAGGCGGCGCGTTGCGCCGCCTCTCACCTTTGGGGTTGGATTAAGCTAAGCACTAGTAAAAACAAGACTAGAAGCCAGACTCCAGATCGCGACGGTGATATAATAGCCTGCAAAAGCTTCTCAAGTTTTAAAACCCTTGCTAGTTAGGTGTTGATCGTCTTTAATTATCAATATCACATCAAGAGCTTTGATTGATGAGGAATACTTTCGCTCAATTCTTGAGGAAGGCTAGCAAACAATGATCGAAATGAAGGTGGCTGGGATTGCTATTGATGCGGTCAGCCGTAATCCTATCGTCCTACTGCGAGACACTTTAGAACGAAGAGCGTTACCGATCTGGATCGGTGAAGCCGAAGCCAAAGCAATAATTGGAGCTTTAGATGGTAGACCGCTAGAGCGACCGATGACGCATGATCTCATGCTCAATTTTTTGGATGCTTGGGGGATTACTGTTGAGCGGATCGTGGTACATGCTCTCAAAAACAGTACTTTTTATGCGGTAATCACGGTTTCGCAGGGAGATATCAAAAAGGAAATAGATGCCCGCCCTAGTGATGCGATCGCAATCGCGGTGCGTGCCAAATGTCCAATCTGGGTGATGGAAGAAGTGATCCTCGAAGCTTCTATACCTGTCGATCAGGATGCAGACGAAGCCGAAAGAAGAGCATTTCGTGAATTTTTGGCAAAGCTCACCCCAGAAGAATTAGTTAAAAAAAGCGGGCTTGAGAGCAACTAAAAATCGCAAATAAATCGCAAATTAAATAAAAACCAAAAATGATTTGGAGGGCGAAGCCCTCCAAATCATTTTTGGGTCAAGAGAAAATATTATCTTCTGATGTTACTACTAGCCTGATTATTGCCAAATAGTCTTTCAGCAACTTCTCCTTCTTTACCAAGTAGCTTGATTGGCTGATTGTTATAACTCAGGGCTACTGACGAAGCATTACCAGCCCGAATTGAAATTTGGCGATCGCCTGACCAAGCTAACTTTTTACCCTCATTAAGTACGCCCTCAAACTCAGTCTGACCATCGACCGTAATTCTTAGCCAAGATTCACCCTGCATGACGATGCCTACATTTACTGGTTTATTACCAACAAATTCAAAGTTACCATTGGCTAGAACTACACTGTTTGGATCTGGATTAGTTGAAGCAATATTACTACTTGCCCAATTAGACAGCAGATTGCTTAGTCCAGAATTTGCAGAGTTTGGGGTAGTTGCTTGATTTTTTACTTCAGTCGGGATGGTAGCCACAGGGATACTCGCAGGATTTGCGATCGCAACTGGAACTGAAACTGTCTGTCGTAAGATTTCTAGACCGCCAATTTTTGGCAACAAATCTACAGCTTCAACAGATTTGTTAGACTTTGCAGAACTTATCTGAGCAGAATCACTAAAACTAGTTTGACTGTCGTTAATCTTGTTAGCATCAGGTGAGTTTAAAAATGTTGCTAAAAGACTGACGGCTCCTGCTATCACACCTACATAAAGCGCATAAAGATGTAAAGGACGAAGTTCAGCGGCAGCACTCCCCGCCCACTTTCGGTCAGGTAAAACAGAATCTAGAGGAAAATCTTCCGAAAGATCGCCAACGCCCAAGGCATCTCCATACTTACGGATAAAGCCCCTTACATAGATAGGCTCAGGCAATGAATCCATTTCACCATTTTCGATTGCTCGCAAGTAGCGCTCAGAAATTAATGTCGTAGCAGTCAAATGAGGAATCGATAGATCCTTGTCTTCGCGAACACGCTTAAACTGCGCTCCGATTTCTGCTAATTTCTCTGCTTGCTTCGAGGTTGTAATGTTCACAATACTCACGACATGTATGAAGAGACTAAATCGACTAACATGCCTAATTTGGCTTTTAATCGAATTTGAAGAGCCACAAGTTTTAAGTGGGGCATTTACAGTGTTTTAAAAAATTAGATTTGATCTAAATCAAAAACATTTAACTAATATAACATTTTGCAAAGTTTTGAAATCATATTTCAACTCCAGTAAGTATAATTTCTTAGCTTAGTAGTCTACCAATAGTCTGGAAATCTCATAATTTCAGTAAATTACGCGAAATTAGGATGATTTTATCGTTTTTTTGATAATGAATAGATTATTTCTTTTCCTAGCTAATTATGTCTTGAAGTTAAGCAGAATATAGGGATTTTATTTCGCGATCGCATAATAATCGATATGCACCTAATTTAAGATTGGCAAGTGAAATAGTGGCGATCGCCACTCGATGCAATGTCAGGACAGGATGACCTAATTGCTCGGCAATTCGCCTAATTTGGCGATTACGTCCTTCCGATAAAATTATTTGTAGCTGGGTGCGTGGATTTTGATATTTGGTGCGTTCATTGGCGCGTTCAACTTTCATAATATTTACAGTTGCAGGTAGCGTAAGCTTGCCATCAAGAATGATTCCTTCTTGCCATTGTTTGAGAATTTGACTACTAGGAATGTCTTTGACCCAAACTTCATAGGTTTTGGCGACATGATGGCGAGGATGCATCAGGTGATTGGCAAAGTCTCCATCGTTAGTTAAGATCAACGCCCCACTACTGTTATAGTCCAATCGTCCGACTGGATACACATGCTGATATTGCGACGGCAAAATATCTAAAACTGTCTTCCGACCTTGTGGATCATCGCAGGTCGTAACTACGCCCGTAGGTTTATTAAGTAATAGATATACAAATTCTGGGGAGTTAGTTTGGAGTAACTTGCCATCAACTTCAATGCGATCGCATTCTGGATCAGCTTTTACCCCTAATTCTGTAACGATCTCTCCATTTACTGAGACCCGCCCTGCCAAAATTATCTGCTCAGAGCTTCTGCGAGAGGCAATACCGTGCCTAGACAGAATTTTTTGAAGGCGATCAAGCATGGCGAAGTTATATTTAGCTAGATAGAGTTGGCGCGAAGCGCCAACTCTATCTAGGTTTTAGAATAGCGGCAGCTATAGCATAGCAATAACTAGTAAATACAAAAACCACAAGAGAGATGCGGCGCTCTGCGCCGCATCTCTCTTGTGGGTTTTATGATTGGCGATCGCGATAACTATGCGCTTACTGCATTAGATTATTGCAATTATTAAATAATGTTTAAAAATATGTAGTTTCTTATACGAATTGGGATCGAAACGTTAAGTAGTGTAAACCACATACAAAGTCGAAATAGAGCTTAAGAATTGAGAATTTAAGATTTAGCTGAATTCAGCGATCGCAAATTCTCCATTGCACAAGCACTAGCCAAGGATAAATGACATGGCAAACAAAATAGAAGCCCTGAAAACGGCGAAAGATGGTCTAGCCGTTAAAGCCGAAATTGCTCGTTTCGCCGAAATTGGTTGGGAAGCAATCGACGATGACGATTTACAACATCGCCTGAAATGGCTGGGTGTATTCTTTCGCAAAAGTACTCCTGGTCGATTTATGGTCAGGATGCGAGTCCCGAATGGATTGCTGAGCAGCGAGCAAATGCGCGTACTTGCGTCGGTACTCGAAAAGTGCGGCGAACATGGTGTTGCTGATATTACGACCCGCCAAAACATCCAAATGCGCGGTTTTCCAATTGAAGACATTCCTGAAATGTTTGAAAAGTTTCGCTCTGTCGGTCTGACTAGCGTGCAGTCAGCGATGGACAATATCCGCAATATCACAGGTTCACCTGTGGCAGGGATTGATGCTAATGAGCTTTACGACACCCGCGAATTAGCGATTCAGGTTCAAAATTTACTTACGAGCAACGGTGAAGGAAATCCAGATTTCACTAACTTACCTCGCAAGTTTAATATTGCGATCGCAGGTTGTCGTGATAACTCCACCCATGCCGAAATTAACGATTTAGCTTTTATTCCTGCCTTTAAAGAGCAATCCCAAGAAATCTTCGGATTTAACGTCGTTGTGGGCGGATTCTTCTCCGCTAAACGGGTTGAAGCAGCGATTCCATTAAATGTCTGGGTCGCGCCTGAGGATGTGGTTGCACTCTGTGAAGCATTACTGATCGTTTACCGTGACAATGGATTGCGAGAAAATCGCGCCAAATCTCGTTTGATGTTTTTAATCGATGAATGGGGAATTGAGAAATTCCGTGCTGAAGTTGAGAAACAAATGGGTAAACCACTTGCTCCCGCAGCTCTCAAAGATGAAATCGAATGGGAAAAGCGCGATCACATTGGTGTTCACAAGCAACAGCAAACGGGAATGAATTATGTCGGCTTGCAAATTCCTGTCGGGCGGATGTATGCGCCTGACATGTACGAATTTGCACGTATCGCTGACACCTATGGTAACGGCGATATGCGGCTGACAGTCGAGCAGAACTTGCTGATTACCCACGTAAGTGATCAGCAAGTGCCACTGCTTCTGCAAGATCCATTGCTTCAGAAGTTTCCTGCTGATCCTGACAACCTCATGCGCGGGCTGGTTTCCTGTACTGGCAATCAGTTCTGTCCAGTAGCGATCGTCGAAACCAAAAATCGCTCTCTTACCCTGACCAAGCAACTTGCCGAAGATTACACTCTTCCTAAAGTTGTGCGTATCCATTGGAGCGGTTGCCCCAACTCTTGCGCTCAGCCGCAGGTTGCCGATATCGGCTTTACGGGTTGCAAAACTCGTAAAGACGGCAAAGTTGTTGATGGTGTGGACATCTACATGGGCGGCACGGTGGGCAAAGATGCTCATCTTGGCACTTGTGTAATGGAGAAGGTTCCCTGTGAAGATCTGCGCGAAGTAATCGGTAAGCTCTTAGTTGAAAAATTTGGAGCTGTACCTAAACAAAATGCGATCGCAGAATCATCGGTAGAACTAATTGCTGTCGGCTAAGCTGATCATTTTAATTTGTAGTCAATTCTAGAAATTCAAACAATTCAAACAATTTAAGGAAATCAATGAGTACATTCTCTCGCCGTAAATTTTTAACCACCGCAGGGCTTTCTACTGTAGGTGCAATCGCCCTCAATGCTTGTACTAGTGAAACCACCACTACACCTACGGCTACAACAGCCACTAGTCCCACTACTACTACAGCCGCTCCAGTCAATGCCGCTGATGCTCCTGAAGTTACTAAAGCCAAATTAGGCTTCATTGCGCTCACCGATGCATCTCCTCTAATTATTGCCAAAGAAAAGGGCTATTTTGAAAAATATGGCATGAAGGATGTTGAAGTTCTTAAACAAGCTTCTTGGGGAACAACTCGCGATAATATCGCCCTTGGCTCTGATGCAGGCGGTATCGATGGCGCTCACATTCTTACACCGATGCCTTACCTAATTTCTGAAGGCAAAATTACCAATGGCAAAAAAGTGCCAATGTACATTTTGGCAAGGCTGAATACCAATGGACAGGGGATCTCAGTTGCAAATAGTTTCAAAGATGACAAAATCGGTCTAAAAAGTGACGTACTTAAAGAGACCTTTGCCAAGCAGAAAGCCGCAGGGAAAGAACTCAAATGTGCGATGACTTTTCCTGGAGGAACCCATGATTTGTGGATTCGTTATTGGCTTGCGGCTAATGGCGTTGATCCAGACAAAGATGTTTCTACCATTGTGGTTCCACCAGCGCAAATGGTTGCCAATATGAAGGCTGGCAATATGGAAGCATTCTGCGTGGGTGAGCCTTGGAACGCTCGTCTAGTTGCTCAAAACTCTGGCTACAGTGCCTTAATTACAGGCGAACTTTGGAAAGATCACCCTGAAAAAGCATTTTCCCTCCGTGCTGATTGGGTAGACAAGAATCCTAAAGCGGCAATGGCTTTGCTCAAGGGTATTCTCGAAGCTCAAGTATGGTGTGAAGATCCAGCCAACAAAGAAGAGATGTGCAAAATCGTCGGTGCGGATAAGTGGCTAAAAGTTCCTGCAATCGAAATTTTGGGTAGACAGCAAGGTAAGGTTGACTATGGCGATGGGCGTACTCTTGACAGCACAGATTTAGCAATGAAGTTCTGGAAAGATAATGCTTCTTATCCTTTTAAGAGCCATGATCTCTGGTTTATCACTGAAGATATGCGTTGGGGTTATTTTGATGCCAATACCGATGCTAAGGCGATGGTTGACAAGGTGAACCGTGAAGACCTGTGGAAGGAAGCTGCTAAGGCGATTGGCAAAGAAGCCGACATTCCCAAGAGTACTTCTCGTGGTATTGAAACTTTCTTTGATGGTGTCAAGTTCGATCCTGAAAATCCTAAAGCTTATTTAGAAAGCCTCAAGATCAAGAAGGCTTAAGGATTATCTCTAACTAAACATTTTTAACAAGGGGCTTAAGCCCCTTGTGATCATTGAAACGATTCATCTATTAGTCCTCAAATTAGCATCTAGGAGATACCCAAAATGGCGGCAGGAAGCTTAAGTTCTAAATTTACCCCAAATAAGATTGGTGAATGGTTTCAGCAACAAGCAAAATATCTCATTCCTCCAGCGATCGCCCTAATATTTCTATTAGGAATATGGCAGATTCTCTGCTCTGGCGCTAAGCCGCCTTTGCCACCTCCGACGAAGGTTTGGCAAGAGACACAGCAGTATATCTGGCATCCATTTTTTGATCGCAACTACTTTGATGTCAATACCAAAGAAAAGATTGATAGCCCTGCGCGTCAAGCCCTCAAAGAGAGAGTCACCATCGAGCAAGGCTTAGGCGTAAAAACAATGACTAGCTTGCGCCGTGTAGCCGTTGGCTATACCGCCTCAGCGATTATTGGTATTTCTCTTGGCATTGCGATCGGTACAAATGTATTTCTTTACCGAGCCTTTGACCCGATTTTCCAAGTTTTGCGGACAATCCCACCCCTCGCATGGCTACCGATCGCCATGTCAGCCTTCCAAGGTGTCAATGAATCCCTTAAATCAGTTGGGCTAGATGTTACCGAAGCTGCCGCCTTATTCGTGATTTTTGTCACTTCGATTTGGCCAATCTTGATGAATACGGCTGTCGGTGTGCAGCAAGTTCCGCAAGACTATCGCAACGTGTCGCGAGTACTTCGTCTTAGTAAAATCGATTATTTCATTACAATTTTGATGCCTTCAGCCGCACCTTATATTTTTACAGGTTTACGCATCGCTGTTGGTCTATCGTGGTTAGCGATCGTGGCTGCGGAAATGTTGACAGGTGGTGTTGGTATTGGCTTCTTTATTTGGGACAGCTACAATAGCCAAAAAAGCAGCGAACTGATTCTTGCCCTGTTTTACATCGGCGTAGTTGGTTTCTTATTAGACAAATTGATTTATTACATTAGTAAGTTTACAGTTCAGTCAGATTCTTAGATTTTTTTGTAAAAGCTAAAAGCCAATAGCTAAAGTCCTCTTCACTCATCAAACTCCTTATGCAGACACTAGATATTACCGAAAATGATCAGAAACACCATCAAGATCCATTTCTAGTTATCGATGGTGTTTCCAAAGTCTATCCCACTCCTCGTGGTCCCTATACGGTATTGCAGGATGTCAATCTCACAGTTTATGAAGGTGAGTTTATTTGTGTGATTGGTCACTCTGGCTGTGGCAAATCCACTCTCCTGAATATGGTCGCAGGGTTTAATAGACCTACTACTGGTGAAATTTGTTTGCGATCGAAGCCAATCCTGCGTCCAGGCCCCGATCGCATGGTGGTATTCCAAAACTACTCTTTATTACCTTGGATGACTGCCTTTGAGAATGTCTATCTTGCTGTCAAGCAGGTTTATACCGATAAATCCAAAGAAGAAAAGATCAAAATCGCTAAGGATAGCCTTGAAATGGTGGGTCTATCTGAAGCAATGCACAAAAAACCGAAGGAACTATCTGGAGGAATGCGCCAGAGGGTTTCAATCGCCCGTGCTTTGTCGATTCGCCCTGAAGTGTTGATTTTGGATGAACCTTTTGGCGCATTGGATGTGATGACCCGCGAAGAACTGCAAGAAGAATTACTAGCAATTTGGCGCGAAAATCGGGTGACAGCGCTGATGATCACCCATGAAATCGATGAAGCTTTATTCCTTGCCGATCGCATTGTGATGATGAGTAACGGACCCGCCGCCAATATTGCTGAAATCATTGATGTTCCTTTCGACCGTCCCCGTAATCGCAAGGCGATCGCAGACGATCCACGCTATTACACACTTCGCAACTACATTCTCGAATTTTTGTATAACCGCTTTGCTCTTGCTGATGAAGCTGAATAAATGAGAAATGAGAGTTGTAAACTCTCATTTCTCATGCAAATATTTAACCCACTAAAAACCCATGTCTACATTCCTAGAAATCGATCACGTTAGCCGAGTTTTTAAAACCAATAATGGGCAACCCTATGTTGCGGTGAAAGATGTTTATTTTGAGATGAAGGAAGGTGAATTTGTCTCGATTATTGGACATTCTGGTTGTGGTAAATCAACGGTTTTGAACATTTTGTCTGGCTTAGACAAGGCTAGCTCTGGCGGTATTGTTTTAGAAGGAAGAGAAGTAAGTGAACCAGGTCCCGATCGCATGTTGGTGTTTCAGAACCATTCACTTTTGCCTTGGCTAACGGTGCGTCAAAATGTTGGTTTAGCGGTTAATCGGGTTTTACGAAATTTACCTAAGAAAGAACGCGATCGCATTATTCAAGAAAACATAGATCTAGTTGGCTTAAATCACGCTGCTGATAAGTATCCTAGAGAGATTTCGGGTGGGATGAAACAGAGGGTAGGGATTGCCCGTGCTTTGTCGATTAAACCGAAAATCCTGTTGTTAGATGAACCTTTTGGCGCTTTGGATGCATTAACAAGAGGACGTTTGCAAGAAAAGTTAATGCAGATTTGCGATGAGAGTAAAATTTCAGCGGTAATGATTACCCATGATGTCGATGAGGCTTTGCTGCTTAGCGATCGCATTATCATGATGACCAACGGGCCCGAAG
>CASBRC010000353.1 GCA_949128015.1 Synechococcales cyanobacterium PMM_0003 | reverse complement strand
CCTTGAGTGATTTCATACCACATCACATTCAAACTCGATGGGTCAAACACCTGTCCTGTAAAAGGCGATCGCCAGATCTGCAAGTCATGAAAATCGCTGATATGCTGCTCGACTTTTACAACTTCGTCAGCCCAGTCATGCCATTCTGAATTGGCTAAACTAGAGGGAACAAGCGCAATGCGTTTGCAAGGATGATCGGTGGCTAAAGTATCTAGCAGTACATCTCCCGATCGCAAATCGAGATGAAATCCCAACTCGATCAAGGCGATCGCACCTTGCTCAACTTGTCGGATTAGCTCCAATTCCTGACCATCACTCAAAATATGCAGATCAGGAAACTCTGCTTTAATGCAAGTAGGATCGATCGGAACATTGCCAGCATTAGGACAGAAATAAACTACTGGCTCAGAAATTTTGGCGATTTGCTGACGAATCCAAGCAGTTTTACCAATTCCCGTTGCTCCTGCGATCGCAAAAACTTTAATAGGGGCTGGAATGGTCGGCTGAATTGCTTCAGTGGCAATAGACATAAATGGACGTTTTGTAGATCAACTAGCTATATAGAATGATAATCATTATCATTTCATATAGCTTACTACATTTACCATTAAATTGGGAGATCAAGTGAACGACATATCTTTAAAGACTATTTTGATGGATTACCCGTGCATCTAGACCGATTCCCGATCGCAAAATCATTTTTAAGACTTCAGCGCGATCGCGATCGGGATAACCTTGCACCATGATGATATTGCCGAATCGCGAAGGAATAACTCTAGCACTAGGGACAGCACTACGGACTTTGTTGAGAGCCTCGCTATCAGCAGATGGAATCACGACTAAATAGGGTACTGTATCTCTTGCTGGTGGAGGAACCAACGCCGCAAGTCTTGAATTGTAAGGGATTGGAATTGGCTGGGCTTGTGGCGGGGTGGTGATTGGTGGCGTGGAGACATTTGGAGGAATAACAGGAACTGTCTGGGATGGTGGGTTGCTAGGAACAAATATCGATCGCGGTGGGTTAACTTGCCTTGGTGGGACGACAGGAATAGGATCGCGATCGATGAGAACTTCGTTAGGATTTTGGGAAAGATTTGTGGATGGATTGGCGAGCCTAGGTGCAGTTACGGAAGCGATAGTCCGAGGGATTAGGAGCGAAGTCGGTTTTGTGACTGGCTGTGGCACATCTGGCAATGGCTCGATGAAGATGCTGCTGTTAGATGGGGCTAAGGCAGTTGGCGGCGTGTTGGGAAGATTAAAGCTAGGTTGAGGCGATCGCGTAATTTCGACAGTATTCACATTACTGGCATTAGCAGTTGTGCTAGGCACGGTTGGCGTAGCTACAGGTACAAAGGTCGTACTGGCGATCTGCGGCGCAGGAGCAGTCGGACTTTCTCCCACAAAGGCAATATTACCTGCGATCTTTTTAGGATCGAGTTCATTCCCAACTGCAACTTGAGTAACCCCAGAGTTGTTATTCAAGTCTTTGCCAAGATTGTTACGGAAGATATTTTTACCGAGATTAGTGGAAGTTCCTAAATCAGGAGTGGGATAACCTTTGCGGTCTTTGAGAATCACAATTCCATTGCGTTGATTATCGGCAATCAAATTATTTCGCAAAGTTGGAGCCGAAAGATTGGAAATAATAATTCCATCAGTATTATTAAGAATATTGTTATTGCTCACATTCACTCGCGATTTCTGCCCGATCGCTAATCCAAAGCCCGTACTTTCAAAAATATTATTACGGATTTCGCCCGTGCTACTACCAACTGCGGAGAGTCCATTTGCGCCATTTTTCTTAAAGACATTTTCACTAACGATCGCATCGGCAGTGCCTGTTAGAAATACCCCTTCGCGATCGCTATTTGCAAATGTATTATTTGCGATCGCAACTCGCTTACCCGACTCAACCCAAACCGCAGTACCTCTGGTATTGGGATTAGTAATCGTAATGCCTTCAACTCGTACATCATTGTCGGCAAGCACCGTAATATTTTGGCTGGCAAAGGATGGACTAATAAATTTGCCTCCACCCCGAATGAAAGTATTTATACCTCTAGCTGTTGGCTCGCCGCGCAGCGTCACACCTGCGGGAAGTTTAATCGGAAAGGATTCACCTGTCTCGGCACTATAAACGCCCTGCTGTAACTGGATCACTGTCCCAGATGCTGGTTTTGTGGCAAGTGCTGCTGTGATCGATGGATAGGGATTATTTGGCGAACCATCACCAGTCGGATTTGAATTTGGGGCGACATAAATCAGCGCGGCTGTCTGCGGTAATGTGCTGCTGTCCTGTTGGCTAATTTTCCATGAAGCAATTTGCCCTGATGCAAACATCGGTGGTGCGATCGCAAAAACCATGATGCTTGTAGCGATCACGCTGAAGAAACTAGACTTGCACCGCATACAGGAAATCCTCTTAGACCAACGCACAAAAAATCAGACATCAAAAGTGAGTGCTAATGTGCGTACTTTTGCCAATAAAATACACGAAAAGTCTACCCCTTGCAAAAAATCTTCTAAATTCTGTTTGCTTAGTATGCGATCAGCAATTCTCATTATGAAACCAATTTGGGTGTTTGCAGCGCCATAGGCGCTGCAAACACCCAAATTGGTTTTTTGAAAGGCAGCCTACGGCTGCCTTTCAAAAAACCAATTTTTATAATGAGAATTGCTGGTATGCGATCGCATACTAAGTATAAGAACGAAAACTATGTCAGAATATGAGCAATGTAAAGTGCCAAAAAGCTATGGTTACTGTACCTTCTCAATATCGCTTACCAACGGCGGAAGATTTGCCCGATTCCGATGAAAGCCCTGTGGATAATGAACTCCAAAATGATATCCCCAATATTTTATTGAATTTGCTCAGACAGATTTGGGGCAAGCGCTCTGATTGGTTTTGGGGTGTAGATATGGGGGTATATTACGAGCCAAACATTGAAGAGCCAGTTAAGTCAAAAGTAATCGTTCCTGATGGTTTTCTTGTCTTACAGCAATTACCGATCAAACGAACCACAAAAGATTTTTTAAAAGTGTTGCTTCGCAACACTTTTAAAAAATCTTTTGGTTCGGGTTTGAGCGCAAAGCGCTGTAGGTGTACCTAGACATACTGGCGAAGGTGGTCGCTTGAGCTATGTACTATGGCAGGAGCAGGTGTTGCCGATTCTTGCTTTGGAGGTTGTTTCTAAGAAATATAATGGCGAATACGATCTCAAGTTAGCGAAGTATGCCAAAGTAGGAATTCTCTATTATGTAATTTACAATTCTACGACTGGTCGCCGACTTTATAAGGAGCATCAATCTTTAGAGGTGTACAAGTTGGT
>CASBRC010000352.1 GCA_949128015.1 Synechococcales cyanobacterium PMM_0003 | reverse complement strand
CCATATTTGGTGAGTGCTTCATATTTGTTTTCAGGATTTTGATCGCTCACTTTTTGATTACCTCGGACTTGCTGAATAATATTACGGAGCTTCGCTTCATCGAGTCCCATTTCCTGATAAAGAGTTTTGCCGAAGCGATCATCTTTGCAGTAAGGCAACAAGATATGTTCAATAGAAATAAAATCATCGCCAAAACTTTTGCGTTCCTGTTCGGCGCGATCAAACAGTACATCTAAATTTTTGCCTAGGTATACGCCACTGGCGGAACTAGAAACTTTTGGTTGTCGATTGATAAACTCGTCAGTGCGATCGCGCAAACGCTGAATATTGATCCCTGCCTTACTAAAAATACTCGCCGCTAGTCCTTCTTCTTCTAGCAAAGCTTTGAGTAAATGCTCTGGCTCGATCTGTTGTTGTTGAGCTGCTTTCACCACATCGGGTGTTTTTGCGATCGCAGCCCATGCTTTTTCAGTAAATTGTTGTGGATTAGTTGGTTGCATCGCGATTTGCCTCCTGTGGTTTAAACGTCTGTAGATATCTTAGAACGTCTAACTTTTAAACAGGATCGGTTCTACATCGCCAAAGGGTGCGTGTTTCCGTACTGTGATCAAAAAAAGAGAGGGTGCAATGCACCCTCTCTTTTTTTGATAATTATTTAACGAAAGCGCGATCGCCAAATTCTTTGATATTCACCATCATTCAAACCACCTGAAGTATTCAAGTTATTCTGTTGAATGTTTTGATTGAGGGCGGTAATGCGATCGCCTGTTGCAGGGTGACTACTCAAGAACGCGGGAGCGCCAGACCCACCACCCTTAGTGAGCTTTTGCATAAACGCAGGCATTGCTCTCGCCGCAAACCCTGACCTCGTCATATTTAGCAAGCCTCGGCGATCGGCATCAAATTCAGCTTCACGGCTATTTGGTAAGCGCAAGGCAAGATTGACACCAATCCCAACTAAGCGATCGTCCGCAACACCCGCAATTGTGGCAATACCTTGAGCGATTGCCATTTGCTTCATCTGTTCTAGTGCGTGACGACCCGTAATATGTCCTATTTCGTGACCGATGACACTTGCAAGTTGAGCCACATTATCAGCAGCCGCGATCGTGCCAGTGTTGATATAGACAAAGCCGCCCATCGTGGCAAACGCATTTAAACTGCTATCATCGACAACTCGAAATGTGTAAGGAATATTCGGGCGATCGCTAGTGGGAACTAAAATCTGTCCTAATCGCCTAACCAAGGCATTAGCCGCAGGATCGCGACTGAATCGAACTTCTTGCTGAATTTGGCGATCGATCTGTTGACCTAAGGAAACTTCTTCATTATCACCAATACTTGAAAGCTGGATGATTTGAATAGCAGACGGCAGAATCCGAAATAAATCAGATAGGTTGAAGGCATTAACTACAAAAGGATTGAGCGTGACTGCCAACAATATTGACATCACTGATGCGATCGCAAATTTCCAGTAATGCTGAAATCTGTTACTAGTTGAGGCTAGAAATTTTTGACTAATTGAGTTTGATAACTTTGCGATCGATATTTTCATGTTTACAATTACCTCAAGCTTTACTGAATCTAATATTTATCGGCTTTGGAAAGTACCTCGGCTAATTTTTGGCTAAATTCCCACCACTAGAGCCAACATCACAAGATTTTTTTATTGTTATTCTATTGAACAGTATTGACGCGAAACTTACAGGAAAAGTTGCAACAAATAAAAACCCAAAATAGAGAGGCGGCGCAAAGCGCCGCCTCTCTATTTTGGGTTTTTATTTGTTTTAGTGGCGACAGACATATAAAAATCTCTTACATTCGATGGATATATTTTTGGTGATTTCTACTATAATTAAATATATTAAATGAATGATTATTACTATTATTAGTGAGGCAAACTGTGTTTCTCACCGCTCCTAAAACTGCACAACTCGATCGCCAAGTTATTCAGAATTCCATTCCCCTTGACCTATTTAAAGCGATCGCCGATCTCAAAAAAGAAATGAATGCCGTAATATTGGCACATTACTACCAAGATCCCGATCTGCAAGATATTGCTGACTACATCGGCGATTCACTGGGTCTATCGCAAGCTGCTGCCAATTGCCAAGCTGATGTCATCGTATTTTTGGGCGTACATTTCATGGCAGAAACAGCCAAAATCTTAAACCCCAGTAAACTGGTATTACTACCCGATCTAGATGCAGGTTGCTCCCTTGCTGATAGTTGTCCTGCCGATCGCTTTGCCAAGTTTAAAGCTGAACATCCCGATCATTTGGTGATTTCCTATATAAATTGCTCAGCCGACATCAAAGCACTGAGCGATATCATTTGCACCAGTGCCAACGCCGTAGCGATCGTCAATCAAATCCCTCAAGATCGACCAATTATTTTTGCCCCCGATCGCAACCTTGGACGCTATGTCATCGAACAAACGGGACGAGATATGTTGCTATGGGATGGAGCTTGCATCGTTCATGAAATCTTTTCGGAACGCAAACTAGTCGAACTCAAGCTAAGTCATCCCGAAGCAGATATCATCGCTCATCCTGAATGCGAAGCGAATGTGTTGCGCCATGCTGATTTTATTGGTTCGACAACGGGCTTACTAAAATATGTTCAGAATTGCGATCGCAAGGAGTTTATCGTCGTAACGGAGTCTGGCGTTATTCACCAAATGCAAAAAGCAACTCCATTTAAAAAGTTCATTCCTGCTCCCCCAAACAGCAATTGTGCTTGCAATGAATGTCCCTATATGCGCCTGAATACGTTAGAGAAGGTATATCTCGCGATGAAAAATCGCTCTCCAGAAATAATTCTTAATGAATCAATTCGTCAAGCTGCACTTATACCAATGCAACGGATGTTAGAGATGTCAATCTAAAGCAAAAGCAGCGCTTTGCGCTGCTTTTGCTCTTATGAGTATAGAGAAATATTTTCTTTAATCGCGAACTGTTTATATTGACGGTGATTGATCATCAAGTCATCTAAGAGTTTTTGAACTAATTCCCAGTCAGTAGACCCGTGACTGGTTTCAGCGATGATCTGTTGGCGGAGAGTTCTGACATTTTGAAGATTAACTTGTGTCATATTTTCATCTTTTTTGTCCCTGCAAGAACAAATCTACAGCCAGTGACCACTAAAGTTTGGTATCACAGAACTCAAAAAATGAGATTACCAAAAAAATAGAGTCGGCGCTTCGCACGACTCTATTTTTTTGTTACTTTTGTAAAACTAATATTCCCATCAGCCCATTTGCGATCGCATAATGTGTTGCTTGAGTAAAACCTGCGGCTTTAGCTAACTTCACCTGTTCTGAACCGATGGGAAATCTGGCTAAGCTCGGTGCAATATAGGCATATTCATCGGTCATCTTAAAGCGATCGGCTAGCGGGACGACCACACGATTTAAATAAAAATCTTGAAAAGTTTGCATCATGCGATCGCTAGGACGATGAAAATCTAAGATCGCCGCCTTTGCTTGGTCTTTTAATACCCGATGCAACTCTGACAAGCATTGAGGGATATTTGCCACATTTCGCAATCCATAGGATAAGGTCGCCCCATCAAAGCTATTGTCATCAAAGGGCAGGCTCAAAACATTTCCCTGTTGCCATGTCAGGACTTTCTGAACTTTGGGTGCATAGTTTTTGGCTTTTTTTGCTGCGATCGCTAATAGTTCGCTAGAAAAATCAACGCCGATCGCTTGACCATTGGGCGCAACTCGCTGGGCTAGCAAAGCGGTCATATCTCCAGAGCCACAACAAAGATCGAGCCATTTTTCGCCTTGTTGCGGTTCACACCAACGCAGAGCCATTTTTTTCCAGATCCGATGCTGACCTAAGCTCAGGAGATCATTAAAGCGATCGTAAACTGGCGCAATGCGATCGAAAATCTGTTGAATATCAGTTTCCGAAGGTTGAGACATGGTGTTACCTAACAAATCTTATAAAACTAATGGTATAGCGCTTTGCGCTGCCATGAAACCCATAGAAATTTTTGAAAGTGCCGCGAAGCGGCACTTTCAAAAATTTCTCCGTACTCTTTAAAGCCTCAACAGGCTGTATAGCCATAAGCATAATCGCTGAGAGAATCGATAGGCACGGGTTTTATCAACATGCAACAATGTGATACTAGTAATACTAGATATTGGCATTAAAATATTTGCCTTAACTATGCAAAAACTTTGGTCTAGTAAAATCAAGCGATCGCAGCCATTGCCACCAGACGATGAAGATGACTCTGCTGCTGAAGAGTCATCAGATCAAGAAGTCACTACTTCTTCAAACAGCATTTTGAAATATTTCTCAAAATTGCTTCCAAAATCTTCTGAATGGGAATTTTCTTATGCTTGGTTATTTTTGGGATTGGGAGTGAGTGGAGTTATTATCGTGACAGCATTGGGCTTGAGGGATTTAACTGCTCTTGATGCAACGACCGATAGTAATCTTGCCTGTAAATCCAAAATTAACGGAGATTGGCAAACTCCCTTTGGTAAAGTAACTTTAAAAGAAGAAGGCGAAAATCTAATTTCGGGAAAATATGAGTACACAAATCTTGAGCGCGGTAAAATTGTAGGTGAGTTAACGGGTAAGGTGGGTAATAACATCGTTACCTTTGATTGGAAAGAGACTCCAAACCAGCAACCAACACAACAGGGGAAAGGGATTCTAGTTTTTGGAGAAGGCTGTAAAGAATTTTATGGTAGCTATGGTACTGGTGAAAGCACTAACAATTTTGGTAATTGGCAAGGTTCTCGGTTGACAAAATAATTTTTTACATTAGTGTCGATGGGGTCGTAAAGCTTCGCCATTAATCACATAATCTACATTTTTTTGCTATGTCTAATTGCTATGTCTAATTCTCCTTACCTGTTACTAGTCGAAACTAGCGTCATCAATCAAACCGATGCTAATACTTGGAAAGCGATCGCTAAATTAGGTGAATGTCTTTTGCCAGAGGTTGTGGCGCTCGAAATTAAAAATATCGCTAATGGTAAAGCTGAAGGTAACGAGTCAGCCGCGAAACAATTTCAAAAATTGTCACAACTAAACTGGCAAATTACGTCTTTAACCGCTAAACATGCTGACTTAGTGATTAGGACTACCCAAAACCTAAGTCGTAAGGCAAAATTAATGATTAATGTTGCTCAAAGTGCAGTTGGAGTTGCTAATGCTTATCCCAATAAGTGCGTAGTTTTAATCTCTGACGAAATATCTTTACGCGATCGCATTGCTAAGCTAGACCTCAAAAATCTCTG
>CASBRC010000351.1 GCA_949128015.1 Synechococcales cyanobacterium PMM_0003 | reverse complement strand
TGAAAATTCTTCACAAATGTACCATCGGACTCTGGCAGTTGGGTATGATCGGGCAATACCACAGGATCTATAGATGGATCGATAGTAAAAGTCATGACTTTTAGCCCTTGTCAGCAATTTTTAATATTCTAAGCTAATTTAACAGAGAGAGCGTAATGTCATTCTCTGACTACATTGAAACCTTAAAAAATTGTTAATCAGCACTATCAATCTATATGTTTTGGTAAATGTAATGCAAAAATTGCAGTCGAAAAAATTTAAATGCCTGTATACCTCTTGGCTAAGTATTTGTTGCATTGCTGCGATCGCAAGTTGTTCAAATCCAAGTACTATCGCAGACAAAATCCGCTTAGGAACTTTCAATCTCGAAAATTTTGATGGACTAAAGGCGGAAAAAGTTGACGCAGTAAGCCAGATTATCGAACGCAATTTTGATGTGATCGGCTTACAGGAAGTCAGCCCGATCGCTGCCGAAAAGCTGAAAGAGAAGCTGAATAAATCTAAACAATGGGAATTTATCTTGGGAGAGACTGGCGGTAGACAGAGAGTCGCACTGTTCTATCGAAAAGATGCGATCACCGCCCAAAAAGTAACCGAATGGCAACAGGTGAATATTACAGGAACTTTGCGATCGCCGCTTGTAACCTATCTCAAGGTAGGACAAAAGGATGCTAAGGATTTTGATTTTACTTTAGTCGTTGTGCATCAAAAAGGTGGTGGTGGCAAAGATGCCGATCGCTTACGTCAAAATCAAAGCGATCGCCTACGGCAAGAAGTTGACAAGTATCAACAGAATTCGCAATCTGACCCTGATCTAATTCTATTAGGCGATTTTAATAGTCCCACTTGGGCTGACCAAAATCGTGGATTGCGTGATGCTCCGCTCACATTTTTGACGAGAACTATCGAAACCGATGCTAAAGAGAACTGCTTAAAAAAACGTGGTCAACCGAAAACCCCTGATGGTCGTCCTAGATTTTCTAATCGCGGTACAGGTTGCGTCATCGATCATATTGCTATTTCTAAATCTCCCAAGGGTGCTGAAGAGGAATATATTCCCCAATCAGTGCAGATTCTCGATCCTCAAAAAGATTTAGGCTTTGATAGCGATCGCACCTACTTCTCCAAAGTCTCTGATCATCTCCCTGTACGCGCAATTTTTCGCGTGAAATAAGCAAAGTCGGCGCATTGCGCCGACTTTACTTATAATCCCGAAGGTAAACCAGTTGGTTTGCTGTTAATACTAGTGACAATTCTGCCCCAGCCAGCTTCGCCGCCGCCATCCCAAAAGATTTGCTGCATTACATCATAGCTGTAAGGATCGTAAGCTCCACCAACGCCAATATCATAGCTATCACTCGCACCATGACGAGTGCCGTAAGGATCATGTACAAGCCAAACTTTTTTATTAGGATCATGTCCGACAATTACGCAAATGTGCCCACTCCCTTTATAAGCAAATCCGACAACTACGGGGATATTTGCTTTGAGCGACATCAATACATCTTTAGCTGAAAGGGCATAGCTGAAGTAAGAGTTAATGCCAAGTTCTCTCAAAGCCCATGTTTGAGCATCATGATCGGTTGTATCGCCAAACTTGCCCACCAGACGCATATAGACTGATTCTGGTTCTGGAAATCCCTGTGCTTTAGCTCTTGTCGTCAAGGCTCCAGATAGCACAAAGTCAGCTAGCATTGCATTACTAGTTGTGTTGCATTGCCGCCAACCAGGTCCAAAGATTGCTTCATCGTTATCTAGTTGCGAATAATATTTGACGGGTAGCTTGATCAACTGATTGAGATCTTCCCCCTCAATCTTGATGTGAGGATCGTAGGCATAAACTTTTTGGAGTCGGGTTTTGCCGTCTTTAGCCGTCAAGGGAGATGCAAGTGTGAGTAAAAGATGTTGGTTACGATCAGGGCTATATTCGGTAAAAAAAAATACTTGATCTTTTTTGATAAAAATCTTCTCGGAATCGGCTAAATCCGTAGAACCAAGCAGCTTTTTTTTGAGAAAAGTATCCGCTTCAGCGATCGCTTTGGGCATAGGAAAACCTCGGTTGGGAGTTCGATAACGCTATAAATCATCGCATATCGCCATCTATAAATATAGCTGCCGTCGTTTAAACCCAGAGAGTAAATGCAGTGCAAATGCGCCGCATTTCCTCTAACTTTTATAGCTACATACATACTTGGCAATTTCCAAGGGAGAAATAGCAATCAAATCTGCACCATGCATTCTTAACTCTTCCTCAGTGCCATAGCCATAGGTCACTCCGATCGCAAAAATCAGATTTTTCTTAGCGCCAATCGTGTCATGGGAGCGATCGCCTACCATCATGGTTTTGGCAGGAATCAGATTTTCGGTAAGCAGAATATGACGAATCAATTCGGCTTTGTCACTGCGAGTGCCATCTAACTCACTGCCATAAATGCCATCAAATAGAGAAGTTAGCTCGAAATGTTCAATAATACGTTTTGCAAATACATGGGGCTTTGATGTGGCTATAAAAGTTTGATAGCCTTTGGCACGAATCGCTTTCAGAGTTTCAGGGATTTGTGGGTAAAGTGCATTTTCAAATAAACCTACCGTCGCAAAGCGATCGCGATAAAAGGTAATTGCGCGATCGATCAACACTTTATCTGTAGTTTGCAATAGCTTGGCAAAGCTCACTGTCAATGGTGGACCAATACACCAAAGGAGTTGATCGGTTTGTGGCGACTCGTAGTTAAGTTGGTTGAGAGCATATTGAATACAAGTAGTAATCCCAATTTTAGGATCGGTTAAGGTTCCATCGAGATCAAATAGCACTGTATTCATATATTTTTAAGTAGATAGTCTCAAAAGGCTGTGGCGCACGCACAGCGTGCGCCACAGCCTTTTGGGGTTTTAAGTTTGCTTTTGCTTACCTATTTAAAACCCTACCTGTTAGCGAGTTGTATTGGTGAAATATTTTTTCTGTAATTTGCGATACCGCGATCGCATTCCCGATTTTTCACCTTTGGCATTACACCTTTCAAGGGCGCTATGTTTTGCGTCATCCATTTAAAGGTGAGACGACCTGCGATGCTGGCAAGGAATATCAGCGATCGCTACGACCACGCTTTGAGAAAGAAGCACAAAATCCAGTAAAGTTAACAGGCTGGAACATTACCGATATTCGCCGCAAAATGAATATTTCTAGTTTGCCCGATCCTGTTGAGACTCCCTTTTGGGAAAATATCTGGAAATAATCATCACCAAAAAGATGTGGCGCGTGCGCCACACCTTTTTGGTTTTTAAATTTTCTTTCCTTCTTGATCGTAATAATCAGGTTT
>CASBRC010000350.1 GCA_949128015.1 Synechococcales cyanobacterium PMM_0003 | reverse complement strand
CGCCTCTTCCTTCTCTTTAATATCAATCCTTTCGTGCAAATCCTTGATACTCTCGCAATCCCAACCCTTCACCTCATTAAACTTCTGCACGATCGCCCGTCGAATTGTCTCACGACACATATACATCGTAATAAAACTCGGCGTAAAAAACGAACCATCCTTATAGCCGTTAATCTTCTCAAATATCAACCCCAAAACCGCCGCATTAATTAACTTCTCGCTATCCTCTTGACCATCCGCCAACTCATCACTACTAAAGTCATAGGCATCCAAAAACTCAAATAGATATGTCAACGCATCAAGATCCCCCGATCGCCTTTTACCATCATGCTCCTTCAACACACTCGTGCCAAAAATCGGCAAACTCTTCCCTTTCAGCACCCCGATGGTAATCGTAATCTGTTCAATCTCCGTTTGCTCAAATAGCGAACTATTCAAATAAGGAACATTAGCAAAAATCTCCTTTACATCTTCATCTCTTCTACTCTGTTCCCGCGCCAACACCTCGAAAAACAGACTGTTTAAAGCCTGATAATCCTTAACCTTAGCCAAATTCAAAAAGGCAAAATTGCGATCGCCCTGATGATATTTGATTAATTGCGCTTCCAATAACTTTAAAAAGAGAACTCGATTAATCCAATTAATCGATAACCGTAGCGCCACATTAAACAACTTCTCATCATGAGTCTCCCCAAACTCTTCAGGATTTGTTAAATTCTTTAATTGCGGAATCTTATCCAAACCATCCAGCCGACTAATCGCATTTTCAAGCAAAGAACCAGCATTGCGATCGCCATCTTTTTTACGACTAATCAGCTTTTTCCCACCTTCCTTTATTTCCGTCAAACCAATGATATACAACAACTCATTATAAAAAGGTTTGTTTAAACTATTGCTATCATTAGCAAAATCCAACTTCAACAAATGCTGCGGCGAAAATAGCTTATATAGATCGATCAACTCGCGCTCATTATCACCACCACTAGGAACAAGGGGCTTAAGCCACTTGTCTGCATAGTCTCTAATATCAAAATGCGTGAACTTGATTTTATCGATTACTGATGCGATCGCAGGTTTCGCAATATCTTTGTAAAAAAAGTTAGTCCTATCACCACTCAATTTCTTAGTTTCAAAATCATGAAACTTCTTAACCAGATCCTTGTTTTGAGCAAACAGATCCTCAAAAATCTTCGCATCAAAAATAAACCACTCATAAATATTCGTCGCCACCAAATATTTAATTTCTAAATTCTTACCCGTAATTCTCTCTCGCAAGAAATACAACATCAACTGCTGCAAAGCCTTGACATTGATATCGTCAACCTTCAGCATCTCCGCTTTATTTGTCGGCTGCTTTACCTCAAAAATCACTCCCACCGAACTTTTTGCGTCTTTGCCATTATGAATAACAAGATCGCTTTTTTTTCTCACATTAATAAAATAGCTAGGACTATAGTGAGTATTCTTTAAAAAGTCAGAAACAAGATTCTTGTTAAATTCCTCATCTTCTTCGCGATCAATTTGAGCGAGCAACAATTTCAGATTATTTTTAAACACCTCAAAACTTTCGAGATCGGGCTTAACCTTCGCAAATGCTTTATTTAACTGTAACTTGTTGTTCTGCATAATCTGCTGGTGCAACTCCCCTGAGCGTAGTCAAAATCCTAACATTAAGATGAAATTTTGGCAAAGAATCGAGCTTGACTTTGAGGAAAAAAGCTTAAAAGCTTCTCACTCAACTATTCAGATACTTATTTTGGACATTAGCGATCGCACTAAACGTTATCTAGATCAGAAGATCAAAAAAGAGGACTTGCATTGCAAGCCCTCTTTTTTATTTAGCTGATTACTTCAGCAATTTCGATTACTTGTCCATCGGGATCTTTGACTAAAAAGTTAAGCGGCTTTTCGCTACGAACTTTGTGCTTGATACCCTTGACCTGAATTTGCAACAAGATTTGCTCCACGCAGTCACGGTTAAAGCAAATATGTCTTCCGCGATCGCTATCAGTAGCATTTGCCCCTGGCACAATATGCAGTTGCACATTTTTCTTTAACTGATACCATGCGCCCTCCATATCTGCGGAATATTTAGACCTATCAGTTCTGGCGGTGGCAGGAATATAAATGGGATCAGCAGGTGCGCCCATGCCATATTCATAGCCATAGTAATAATGTAGCGGCACATCTGCGATCGGCAATTTCATTTCGCCTTCGTAAAAATATCGCGCTTGATCGAGGTTAGAAACCATGATCGTATGTACTTTCGGGGCGCTGGTGAGGAACATCCACATGGCAACAGCGTATGCACCGAGCAGCATAACCATGATGCCTTGAGTAGAAAACAGTGACTCCATCGGTAAAGCAACTACATATTAAGAGACTTAGCTTTTTAGTTTAACGCAAGTGTCATAGCTTTAAGTCACAAAGTACACCATCCGATCGATCCTTACAGCCTGTTGAGGCTTTGAGTAGTACAGAAAATTTTTAAAAAGTGCTGCGAAGCGGCACTTTTTAGAAATTTTCTGGGTTTTATAACAGCGCAAAGCGCTGTAAGGATTATCTATTAGATAACTTTTGCGATAAACTTCATTGAGTTCATTACAGTCGGCTAAAGCGCTGCCTATAATAAAATCCTGAAACAAACTATGATGTAATTGGATTTAGGTTAAATATCGTGTCACAACGTACAGCAAGACAATGGATTATTAATGGTGTCTTAATTGTAGTTACGCTATCGTTTTTGGGCGTATCGATCGCACCACTGCTCGGCGGGTTATTTGCCCCACCTGTTCAGCAAGCAGCTAATAATTCTGCTCAAAACACCTCAGAGCAAGAAAAAATCAAAAATCAGATCGAAGGATTTGAAGCTGTATTAAAAGGTGATCCTAAAAATCAAACAGCCCTGATTGGTCTCGTAAACCTCAGAAATCAACTAGGCAAAACTAAGGAAACTATTGAACCATTGCAAACCCTTGCTGATACTTTTCCCGATCAGCCCGAATATCGGATGACCTTAGCGCGGACTTATATCGAACTCAAAGATCCTAAAAATGCGTCAGCAGAGTATCGCAAGATTTTGACCACCAAGCCAGGTTTTATCCCCGCCCTTCAAAGTATAGTCAGTATTGAGCTAACCGATAAACGACCTGAAGCTGCGATCGGCATCCTTCAAGATACGCTCAAGACTGCGGAAACTGCGAATAAAGTCCAAGCAAATACAGTGGATACAGGTTCAGTGCGTTGGATTCTTGGTGAAGTCTATCGGCAACAAAATCGCCTTGATGACTCGATCGCAACTTATGATCAAATGATCAAAGAAAATGCAAAAGATTTTCGTCCTTATGTTGGCAAAGCACAATTAAGACAAATTCAAGGCAAGGACGATGAAGCGAAGAAGCTCTTTGATAAAGGATTAGAGCTAGCTCCAGCCGAATTTAAAGACGAAGTAAAGCGTCTTGCTGCTCTTGCACCTCAAAAGAAGCCATTCACCGATCCTGCACAAGCACCTAGTTCTGCACCTGAAACGCCAACTAAAAAGCAATAGAAAAAAGCGGCGCATCGCGCCGCTTTTTTCTATTCTAGAGATTGCCCGATCGCAATTCTTGCGCCATTCACAAAATCCCAACCCGATTGCAGCTTTTTACCCGCAGGTTGCACTTCTTTAATTAGCAATAACCCCTTCCCAGTCTGCACTACAAATCCCTTTCCTTTGAGAATCTCGACAACTTTCCCAACTAGATCGAGATTCCTATCTTCAGCAATAACTTCTGTCTTCGTGACTTTTAATCTTTGACCACGATAATCGGTATAGCAATTGGGATAGAAAGCACGAATGCGATTATGTAATGCGATCGCATCTGATTGCCAGTCTAACTCCCAATCCTCGCGCCCAATCATCGGCGAATAGCAAGAAAAAGAATCATCTTGAGGCTCAGGCGTAATTGCCTCTAATCGACGCAAAGTATCAATTAATAAATCTGCACCTAAATTAGCAAGCTTGGCACTCAAAGTATCCGTATTATCTTCAGGTAAGATTTCTAATTCTGCTTTGAGCAACATTGCGCCCGTATCAATACCTGCATCCATTTGCATAGTAGTAAGCCCAGTAACGCTTTCACCATTTGCGATCGCCCATTGAATCGGCGCTGCACCACGATATTTTGGCAAGAGTGATCCGTGTACATTAATGCAGCCATGCTTGGGTATATTCAGGATTTTTTGGGAAAGGATTTGTCCATAAGCGACAACTACGAATATATCGGCTTCAAGTGATTCAAGTTCCGCGAGTACAGTTTTATCTTTTTTAAGGCGATCGGGTTGCCAGATTTTAAGATCAGGACTAAGAGATGAATTTCTGGCGATCGCAGCAGCTTTAACTGGCGGCGGACTAACTTGATTACCTCGACCACGCCTTGTGTCGGGTTG
>CASBRC010000349.1 GCA_949128015.1 Synechococcales cyanobacterium PMM_0003 | reverse complement strand
CTCTAGGTTGTTTCGTGGCAAGCTTTTGGAGCTTTTCGATCTGTTTTAGGGTTAGTCCTGTGAATTCTGCGATCGCATCTACGGAAACGTTGGAACGC
Organism: Synechococcales cyanobacterium PMM_0003; assembly: GCA_949128015.1. Lineage (GTDB taxonomy): Bacteria > Cyanobacteriota > Cyanobacteriia > Pseudanabaenales > Pseudanabaenaceae > Pseudanabaena. The sequence continues at coordinate 2,755 of CASBRC010000349.1, read as the reverse complement.
AGCATTTTTAAGGCGATCTGATTTTTTTCTTCAGCCTTGCCTTTGGATATCCCTTTAGCCTCGCCTTCAAGCAAGATTTCTTGATAAATTACTGATTCTTTCATGATTTCGCTCCTTAGTAATCTCTGGATGATCTCTTTATTTAGGGCTATACCCGATATTATAGCGGTCGATGCAGCGACGTTGCTCTGGGTGGTTTTATCGGCAATGTTTTCGATTTGCTTGGCGACTTGTCTGAGTGTTTCTTCGGGATTGTTTGTGTTGGATAGGGTGGCAAAAGGAAATAAGCCTTGATATTGCTGAAATATTTTGGTGGGTTGTTCCCATAGTCGGATGACATTGAAGCTATGGTTTAATTCTCCTATGGTAAATGTGGTTTCATTAACTAGGGGTGATTGGCTGGGGGTGAGGTAGATGACTACTTGATGGATTTGCTTTGCTGGGAATTTGCGATATAGCCTTAGGCGGTAATCTGCCATGCGGAAAGGGATGTTTTTGTTTGGCTCGGTTTGGAATTCGATGTGGAGTATTAGTTCGGCTGATTCGAGAAATATAACTGAGTCGGCGCGGATCGGTTCGAGGAGTAGTTCCGATGGTTCGAGTTTGGTAAGATTGATGGGTTGACCCAAGAGCCAACTGGCGAAGTCGCTGGGGAAGGTTTCGGCGAGGAATTTACAAGTATTGTCAAAGCTCATTTCTGGATTTTATCATCTTGGGTTTTGTTGTTTTTGAAAGATTTAGGCGATCGCGAGATGAGCTTAGGCTAACTGAAATGATAAGATTTCAGAAACAAGGAAAAAGTAGCTAGATGTTTGAATATCCTGACGACCTAAAATACACTAACTCCCACGAATACATTCGCTTAGAGAATGATCTGGCAACTGTGGGAATTACGGCTTTTGCGATCGATCAATTGGGCGATATTGTGTTTCTCGATCTTCCAGAAGTAGGGACAAAGGTAGAAAAAGGTCAAACCTTCGGCACAATTGAGTCAGTCAAAGCGGTAGAAGATATCTATTCACCCGTGACTGGTACGGTGATGGAAGCTAATACTGCCTTAGTTGATGAGCCTGAAAATATCGGCAATGATCCCTATGGCGCATCATGGTTGCTAAAAGTGAATATCGAAGACGCAGGTGAGCTAAACGGCACTATGTCCGCCAGTGAGTATCGCGGTAAAGTAGAAGGGAACTAGTCATGCCCAATAAAAACGGCGCGATGCGCCGTTTTTATTGGGGATTAAAATAGGCAGTTATCCCAAAGATCAGAAAGAGAACTCCGCCAACTCCTGTAATTACACGCTCAGAAATCCGCCCGGCAACTAAACGCCCACCAATCACCGCGATCACCGTGCAAATACCATGTCCTAAAATTGCTCCTAAGGTCACAAAGACTGGATCATTTGCCGCCGCTAATGCGATCGTGCTAATTTGGGTGCGATCGCCCCATTCTGCCAAAAAAGTCATTATAAAAGCCTGAACCCAAATCCCCATTTGAGGATAACGCGCTAAAATCTTACCAAAGATTGGTAATGCAATTTGATGATCTTGCTCTGCGACTGCTTCTTCAGCTTCCTTCACTACTTCCTCAGTTGCTGTGGGCGACATACGGATTGCATCAATGATTAGCTTTACACCAAAAATCAAAAATAATGCGATCGCACCATAATGGGTGTAAGCCTTTGGCAATAGTGACATCACTTGCCCCAACAACACCGATAGCACTGTCATCAAGGCTAATGCTGCGAACACTGACGAAAATACAATGCGATGGTTATATCGCATCGACAAAATCACAGCGATAAAAAAAGTTTTATCCCCTAATTCTGAAATGGTGATTAGCAATAAACTTGCTGTAAAAGCCTGTAGCAATCTCTTAATTCTCTTTTTAGTTAGATTCAATTATAATTCTTTTCGAGAGATTTTCTACTTATTTTCAAATAGATTAGAAGTAGTAAAACTCTTGCTAGGCAAGCACTTCAGATAATGAATCAACAATGAATTGATAATGAACTAATAATGAAACCCAAAGAGCAGATTGCGGCGCGAAGCGCCGTAATCTGCTCTTTGGGTTTGATGATAGCTACCCTAATCATCTTTTAATCTTGGTGGTAATTCAACTGTAAATGTAGAACCTTGACTAACCACACTTTCCACAGAAATTGTACCGCCCATCAACAATACAAGCTGTTCTGTAATCGCTAAACCTAAACCAGTACCGCCATGCTTACGGGTGGAAGATTGATCGACTTGACGGAACTGTTCAAAAATCGTGCGCTGAAACTCAGTCTCAATCCCAATACCTGTGTCTCGAACGGAGATGAGAATATTTGACTTCGCAAAAGGAGAAAGCTGTGATTCTTCGCTAGATGGATTGTTCGCACCTATCGTTAATTCAGATGATGGTAGATCTAATGTTGGATTTGATGGCTCAGAAGCATATTTTAGATCAACACAAACTGAGCCACTATCAGTAAATTTAATCGCATTGGAAACCAAATTTGTAATCACTTGTTTAATCCGAATTGAGTCATGATAGATTGCACAAGTGCCAATGTGATTGTCAAACACAAAGTCGAGAGATTTGATATTGGCTAGCGGTTGTAGACTCTCACAGGTATGGTGAATTAATTCATCCAGATTAAAGAGTTCTGGATGTGCTTCCATTTTTCCTGCTTCGATTTTAGATAGGTCGAGAATGTCATTAATCAAATCCAGCAGATTTTTTCCATTGCGAAGGATGCGCTCTACCATAT
>CASBRC010000348.1 GCA_949128015.1 Synechococcales cyanobacterium PMM_0003 | reverse complement strand
CCTTCTAAATTCATCGTGGTTACTACGTACATCAGATAGTCTCTCTCCTAAACACTTTACATATATTAGCGGTGTACATGTACACCAGTTGACAAGTGTACAGTACTTAGGTATCTTGGTGTGTGTTCAGACCATTTGTAAATACTAATGAACAAAGACGAGAAAAAAAAAGTTAAGGAATCAGGAGTAAGACTTACCGCCTATGTGCCTGTAGGCATTAAAAGGCAAGTTGAGCTTTTAGCTTTTTCCCGTACCACAACATCAAGCACCATCGTCACCGAAGCCTTGACAGCATTTCTTACTAACAAAAAAAACTTAGTTAATTTACAGGACTTATCTAATGAGTTTTCCTAACCCCGCAGGTTTTTACCTCAAGCTCACCCCCGAAACTGAAGCCGAAATTACCACTTTGGGCTATGAAGGGCTTTCCTTACTCATTCATGAGGTTTCAAAACTTAACTTTCGTGAGAGCAAGTCTTTCATTTCTCACGATCTTTCTGATTCATCCGACTACGAAATTCTCTGGCTGAGTAAAAGCGATCGCATTGCTCTTTTGCGATGGCTAACCGAAAGGCTTTCTTTCTTGGTGTTAACTCCAATAACCGTGAGCCATGCTGCAACTACAACTTAGAACCGTAGATCCAGCGCTAGCATTCCACATCCAGACCTATCTAGATGCAACCGCAAAACAGCGCCAACCATACACCACAGTCCAGCGATTTATCGAACTCGATATAGTTCGCGAAGCTGCCCTTATCCACACCGCCCTAACCGTCGGATTTATCGAGCGCATTCAAGACCAAATATTTCTCCCTGTAGAAATCTGGAACAAGTGCATAGACCTAATCACCGAACTAACCGAGCCGCCAACATGTCAGAAATAGAAAACATTCTCTCAATCGAGATGAAAGACAGCCAAGCCAAATCAGATCGGATTGATGAGCTTGAAGAAACTTGCAAAACTCACATGCAGCAAACTGAAATGTATCGAAATCATCTTAGTGAAGCTAACGAGAATTCTAAGACTCTCCAAAGGCAATCGATCGAATCTGGTAACACAATCCGCAGACTACAAAGTGACTACGACGCTTACAAAAAGTCATCACAGCAAGAGTTTAGATGTCTCAAAGCTGAAATCATCACCAGTTTGAGAGCGATAAACCTGTGTTTGCTTGCCTCAATCAACACCGAGAAACAGCAACTCACCCACCGAGCAAGGAATTTCAGGATGAGGCATGTAAACCAGATTATCTCCAATGAGATTGATCGGTTTTGCGATCGCAAACTAACCAGCTACGAGGATGATTTTTAATCCTATGCAAGAACTCAAACTTTTTGTCTCAAAGGAGGAATTAGTAAAGCAAGGCTTTTTTACAAATCTTCCTAAAACTGTCAAACATCAAGGCGCAGTCTGTGGTTGTGACTCTGAAGATGACTTTTATGTTTGCCCTCTCTGTGAAAGATCAGTTCCAAATTGCTATGGAGCCGACGGCGATTTTTCCGAGCTTTGTGATGATTGCGCCTGTGTTCAGCAGGATGCAAAGGATTTAATCATCGATCCTTGTGCCGAAGGAATCAGGCTTTTTGAGCTTGCAACAAAAAACAAACGACCTTTGAATTTTGACCCGCCCGAATTAGATTCCTCTATTTGTGACTGTCTCCCAAGATGTGCCGCAAATTGTGAGGGATGGTGCGGCGATTTCGACTAACAAACTGCGATCGCAAATTTACCCCTATAAACCAATGCTCACCGCCTCAATCCAATATTTTATTGGCAAACTCACCACAGAGCAATTAGCTCAAACTCTGACCAACCTTGCATGGTGCATTAAAGAACAGCTTTTTAGATGCCCTCATGCTGAATTTTATCTCCCTGAAACAGTCATGGCGCGATGGTTTGAAGATGAGGTTAACAACCTTCTCTTAGATTCACAGCTCGATTTACTCAAAAAAATCGCTGACCAAATCAAGACCAACAGACAGCAATAACTAATTATGCGATCGCAATTTTGCCCTTGTGAAATTGCGATCGCCCTAACCAATTTTGAGAACTTTATGCCAGAACCACAACCAAATACAGACAGACAGACCATTTCCGAACTTATCGTTGCAAAGTTTGATTATCAAGACGCTTGCGAAAAGAAATATCAAGCAGAGAAAGAACTTCTTAGGGCAAAAGAAAAAGCTTCGAGGCTTATTGATTTTGAAAGTGGCAATACATTTTTAATTTACCAAATCGGGGACAAATGCTGGCTGCTTCACTCCGACCCCGAAAAAGATGTGAAGTATACAGATATTTTCCCAGTCCCACAAATCTAACAAACTGCGATCGCAATTTTGCCCTTGTGAAATTGCGATCGCCCTATCACAAGAAAAAATGAACCAACTCCCAGAAAAGATTTATCAATCTGTTTTACAAAACTCTGAATCACCCACCCTAAGAGAGCTTGCCTTGTATTGCCAAAGGATGATCGAGCAAGATCCTAATCTTGCCGATTTCAAGGTGATTCTTAAGCCTAGTGCGATCGAAACTAGATCGATCTGGTTTTGTATCAGTGAGAAAGATTCAATTATTTACTTGCAATAAACTGCGATCGCAATTTCACGATCAGTTCTTCATATCCTAAGCAACATGGATACTACTAGACCCACCTTATACAAAGGCTACTGCTACTGGATATCAGGCATTAAGGGGCATTACACAGCTTACGTTGACTTTAATGGGCGTATTTTGCCCTGTGTTTGCTCTATATCCATCGTGGCGACAAATCAAGGCATCAGACAAAGGATAGATTCTTTACCCCATGACACACAACCAATTTCTTGAACTCGTTCGCGAGATGCGCCACAACCAGCGCCAATATTTCAAACATCGCACCCAAAGCTTTCTCCAACGCTCCAAAGAACTCGAAAAACAAGTAGATCAACATCTCGCAGACAGCAACCCAACACAGCAACGGACTCTTTTCTAATGGCTCCATCCAACATCATATTTGATGAAATAAAAGACAGCCACCGTCAAGAGTGGCTAGATAGCTCAGTCTCCGAGCTAATCATTAATGCAAACCTGCACACCATCAGCGACCATCGCACGATTAATCATTTATTGGGCTGGAAAACTCCCAAGGGCGCAGCAGGGAAACAGGGCAAAGAAGATCGCACCTGTTGGGCCACATGGGGAATCAATCCCCAAAACCGTGAATCAATATATTTCGGCGTGCAAATCAAACCCGATAACCCGCGCAGCAATGCCGAAGGCAAGCCGATCAAGTACGAGTCGGGCTTAGGTAAAGGTGAGGCTTCACAGCCTCTTTTTTTGAAAGTTCCCGATCCAATTTGGGAGCAAAT
>CASBRC010000347.1 GCA_949128015.1 Synechococcales cyanobacterium PMM_0003 | reverse complement strand
TATCCAGTTGATTGGCTTTCCAAATATTTGGGAAATAGCTAGCTTTGTCAGCATCAGATATGGCTTTCCCCATATCTACTAGCGCTTTTTTCTCGGCAAGCTTTGAGGCAAATTGAGGATTGAGATTCACGACATCAGGAGCAGTCTTCGCAGCAACAGAACTCAAAATCTTAGTTTCCATTTCCCCCCAAGGAATATCCACCCATTCCACTTCCGCAGTCGGATTTTCCTTCACAAATCCCGCAATTAAATCCGTCATGTATTTATCAAACTGCGGTTTTAATTGCATTGTCCAAAAGACGATTTTGCTTTTACCTGAAGTTGTGGATTGAGTCGTTTGCGCTCCACAAGCTCCAAGTAGAAATAGGGTAGAGAGTCCAATAAATTTACGGCGATTAAGATTTGGGGAGAGATGATTTGGGAAGAGATTAGGTGTCATATCAAAAGTACTAACTTGAGCTTGATTATATCGCAAAGTAGAATGTCTATCTGGTTTACGATTGTCCACATAAAACAAAAAGATGTAGCGTTCGCTGTGTGAGCGCTACATCTTTTTGGTTTTGAGCATTAACGTGAGTTCGGGATAAGTTTTTGCCCTAAAAGCGCAGCTAACCAAGAACTAAAGTTCTTGGCTCAAAGCTTAAGTCGGTTAAAACCGACTGAAAAATCGTCTTTAACCCGTTTCAACGGGTTTTAGCTTTGAGCCAAGAACTTTAGTTCTTGGCTTATCCCGAACTGACGTTACTTATCAGCAAGCTCGCATAAAACCAAAATAGCTGTGAGATTATCGTGACCATTGAGGTTATTTCCTAGATCAATGAGATTGTCTAAGCCAGTTTGTAGATCGATTTCCTTATTTAAAATTGGCAATAAATGCGATCGCAAATTATTTTCAATCACATCGTTATCACACAAACCATCCGAACACAACAAAAACAAAGTCGGCTCAGTCAAAGTAAAAAAATTAATCGAAGGCTCTACACGATCGCTAGAGTTAGGACCAAGGGCTTGAGTAAGTTGATGGATATCAGGTCTAGATAGAGCCACTTCAAGTTCAATGCCAAGATCTAGTAATTGATTAAGAACTTCATGATCGCGAGTGATTTGCTCTAATTTCGGATCTAAATTTAGATCTACATTTGGATCTACATTTGGACGATTAGTAACCTTATAAATTCGACTATCGCCAACATGGGCGATTACTATATCCAAATCATGAATCGCTAACATAGCCAAAGTCGTCCCCATTCTCCCTAGAGATTTTCTTTGCTCACTTTCATTCTTAGTGAAAATCGCTTGATTGGCGCTGCATATAATCTCATTGAGCTTCTTCTCTCCTGGCAAAGTATCAACCCAAAACGGACGAAACTGCTCAGTAATAGCATTAACTGCGATCGCACTGGCAACTTCACCGCCGTCATGCCCACCCATACCATCACACAAAACAAATAGCCCACGATGACTGCGATCGCTAATTTGGCTTTTTCCATTAATACTACGAGTCTGAAAAATTGCGACAAAATCATCCTCATTGCGATCGCGCTGCATTCCCACATCAGTCTTGCCAGCATAGGTTATATTCTGTAAATGCATTGCAGAAGATATAATCATGGACATTTCTGGATTAATATCTGAGAAATCATCTAAATCAAATTCTAGTGGCAATTCTTCTAGCTCCAAGCCATCTAACGAGTCCTCTATTTCACTCGATCCTTGACTCGATCCTTGAGAAGAGGCTAAGTCCTCAACCTGAATTTTTATCTCTCCTAACATACTCTCTAAATTTAGGGGTCGAGTTGTTACAGAAGATGGTTTTATCACCTCCTCTCCAAGAATATTGACATTGATATCTAGAGAGATTTTAGCGCCGCAAAATTGACAAAATTGATGGCTATCAGGATTTACGGCTTGACAACTAGGACAGATGCTCATAATTATTCTTGCGTTGGCACAACGCTATAAATTTACTGCCTATTGAGGCTTTAAATCCAGATAAATTTTTGAAAGTGACTAGAAGCGCCCTTTCAAAAATTTCTCTGGATTTTATGACAGCACAGAGCGCTGTAGGCTAATAATAGAGAAGAAGAATTAAGGTACTCGCATCCATGACTGATTCTACCAGACTTAATCCCGCCGAAGAGATCGTGCTTGGACGAGACTTTATGACACTCTCTCAGCACGTTCTGTCACAATTTGGGACATTTTCAACTGAGTCCTACGATCTGAGTGCATTGATGGGGCGCATTGGCTTAGCAGGAAAAACGATCGCTCGCCATCTTAGCCGCGCAGGTTTAGTCGAAAATGTGCTTGGCGTAACAGGTGAAGTAAATGTCCAAGGCGAAGCGGTTAAAAATATGGATCGCTATGCCAACCGCATCTTCCTCCGTGCTTTTGAGCAAAGTGGCTTAATCTGTCGGCTTGCCTCCGAAGAAATGGAAAAGCCCTACTACATACCTGAAAATTGCCCGATTGGTCGCTATACATTGCTCTACGATCCTATTGATGGCTCTAGCAATATTGATGTAAATTTAGCGATCGGTTCCATCTTCTCGATTCGTCAACAAGAAGGAAATGATGAGTCTGGAGAAGCTCTAGATTTATTGCAGTCGGGACGCAAACAAATTGGTGCAGGTTACATTCTCTACGGCACAAGCACGATGCTAGTTTATTCTCTTGGTAATGGTGTTCACGCCTTTACTCTCGATCCGAGTATTGGTGAGTTCATTCTATCTCAAGAGAATCTTCATATTCCTACTAAAGGTTCCATTTACAGTATTAATGAAGGAAACTTCTGGCAATGGGAAGAGCCAATGCGTGAATATGTGCGTCATCTGCATTGCCAATCAGGAAATACAGCGCGTTATTCAGGGGCGCTAGTTGCTGATTTTCATCGGATTCTATTTCAGGGTGGTGTGTTTCTGTATCCAGGTACAGTTGGTCATTTGGATGGTAAATTGCGCTTACTTTACGAGTCTGCACCCTTGGCTTATCTGATCGAGCAAGCAGGTGGTCGCGCAACGACAGGGACTCAAGAAATTCTCGATGTTGTTCCTAAAGAATTGCATAGTCGCACACCATTAATTATTGGTAGTTTGGAAAACGTCAAAGTAGTAGAGTCATTTTTACAGAAGTGATTAAATAACCCAAATAAGATTCGGCGGGCAAAGCCCGCCGAATCTTATTTGGATTTTACTGTCTAATCTTGCACTGGGAAGGGAGTATAAAAGCTAGAAAGTAGAGGCAGCAAATCATGATTGCCGCTACTTTCTGGCTTTTGTACGGTAAACCCTACCAGATT
>CASBRC010000346.1 GCA_949128015.1 Synechococcales cyanobacterium PMM_0003 | reverse complement strand
TAGCAAGCTTCTGTTCTAAGCGCTCAGCGATCGCCTGTTCAACTTTGGCTAAATCTAGTTCTCGATTGTCTGATTTATTGAGTGGTGCAATATTCTCAACTGGTGTAGGTGAAGATAGCGATCGCAAAAATTGGTATTGAGCAAGAATCGTTGACTCTAAATCGGGTGGAACTACATAGGCTCTAATCGCCGTAAATTGTTCATCTATTTCCTGCGCTTTCATCGCCGCATAATATTCAAAATGTCCTTCCAAAATCTGAAATGAGATGGGTGAGATTTTGCGTAATAGAATCGGTCGAACTGTATCACCAGCTTGCAAAAACAGGTTAGCTAGCTGTTCAATTTGAATTGATGGAAATTGAGATGTTTCTGGCGTTGGTGGTGTGATTGTCTCAAGATCGATAGAAGAAGTTAGTAAACTCATGAGCGTAGTCCTATTTTTTGGAGAACTTCATTGGCTAATTCTTCAAACTCGGCGGCTGACATCGAGTCTGGCTTAAAGTCAAAGATCGATTTAGGATCAGGGATTTGGTGATCGCCTTCCATTACAAAATTATCGATTGCGCGTGATAAATCTTCACGTTGGAAAATTCGGGTTTCTAGTACAGGGAAGCCATAGCGCTCTACGACAACCTTTTCTTGCTTGGGCAATGTAGCCTTAATATAATTGGCATTGGTCAAGATTTTAGAAGGCAATACGCCTAAGACATTGATTACCGATCTGTTGACGAAAGTACGAAACTCGTCAATTTCTTCAATGAAATTTCTGACATTGCGTAAACCTTCATTGGCAAATGGTTTGAGATCAGAGGGAATGATCAAATAATCACAGGCAATCAGCGCGATTTTGGCGTATAAGTTTAGGGAAGGCGGAGTGTCAATTAGAACTACGTCATAATCATCCTTGACAAGATCTAATTTCTTGATTAGCTGAAATTTAGAGTTTTCTTTGTCGATCAAGTTTGCTTCTTGCCAAATCAGATTAATGTGGGCAGGAATAACATCTACTTCAGGATAGGTAAAACTTCCCTTTAAGGCAATCTCATGAATGTAGTTGGATTTGGGATAGAAGACCACATTATAGATATTACTGTCTTTGAGCGTGTCATCTTCTTCGCTGTCAAACTTCATTAATCCTGCGGCGAAGGTCGTATTTGCTTGACTATCAAGATCGATAATCAAAACTTTTAACCCTTTGCGACTCATCGCGGCGGCAAGATTAATCGTGGTTGTGGTTTTCCCGACACCGCCTTTGTTGTGATAGATTGCGATCGTTTTCATGGTTGTGGATTCTGGAGTTGTGAGGGAAATATTTTCAGAAGAAGGAAGTGTTATATCAATTTGATTTGTCAGTGCATTGGTCAGGGCGATCGCAGGGATAGATTTATTTGTCTCAAGTCCTGCTAATTTATCCCTGCCAATAATATCGCTAATTTTCTCGATTTTGTCAGCAATTTCTGAGCCTTCACATTGAAAAATGAGATCTATTTGCTCACCAACTAGCTGATAAATCCGAAAATCCTTACCATTAGTCAAAACCCCATACATGACTTGCAGTTTTGTGAGATAGCGCCTTAGCCGTCTCACATGGAGGTTGAGATTTTGTTTGGGATGTTTTGCTTCGATCACCACACAAATTTTGGGCGATGAGTCACTGATTTTTGGAAAAATTTGGGAGGTCAATGCTAAAAAATCGAGGCGAATGCTGCCAAGGGCAACTTCCTGATGCCATTTACTCGCGTCATAACCAAGGGTCGGCAAGAGATATTGGACAATTAATTTACTTTCGACTTCGCTTTCATTTCGACAAAGTTTTGGATTGAAACTCATGGCAAGGTCATCATCCCCAAAAAAATTAGATGCTGATCAATCATATCTGCTTGTAGTCCCCATTTCACTAGATGTTCACCATCTCCACCAGTAATAATCACCTTGCTATCAGGAAATTGCGATCGCCAATCATCGATATAAGCTTGCAAACCTGCTAACAATATTTGAGCCACGCCTCCTTGAATCGCGCTAACCGTATCAGTAGCCCATCGATTTGGTAAAGTTTCAGGAATTGGCAGATCTGGTAAAGCCGCCGTATTTTGTTGCAAACAAATAAACTGCGATCGCAAGCCAGCCACGATTGCACCACCAACTAATTTTTTATTAGCATCAATTCCCGTCAAACTGAGCGCCGTACCCGCATCAATAACTAATACTGGATATCCATAGGTTTCCCCCGCGCCAAATGCTGCCAAAGCGCGATCAACTCCCATCGTGGCATACAAGCCTTGCAATGGAATATCCGCGTTTGTAACAATTTGAGTTTGCTCCAAACCATGCCAACAGGTAACGATATGGGGAACAACTGATGCGATCGCAATGCGCTCAAAATCTTTCTCAGCAAGCTTTGCTTCTAAAGTTTGGAGTTGATCGTGAGTATAGGCATATTCTGCAATTAACTGGCGATCACAGTTAAAAATTGCTGCTCGAATGCGGGTATTGCCAATGGCGATCGCTAGCTGTAATTGAGATTTGCTCACAAATATATCTTGTTGCTAAAGTTGATAAATTCATTAAAACCCAAAAAAGATAATGCAGCACGAAGTGCTGCATTATCTTTTTTGGCGGCAGCATAGGATTAGAATAAGACGAGCGATCGAGAAATCTTCTCAAATTGTCGTCATCTCCGCCTATTTTAAAAGCCTCTTAATAATGGACTTCGAGCCAGCTTACAGCCGCTATCCCCTTGCCACGATCAACCAACGCCTCGGAGCGCTCATCGTAGACTTTCTGAGTTGTTGGTTTATCTCAGAGCTAACCCTGTCTCTGTTTTCAATCACCTCATCTAGTCCACTACGCCTTGTCACTTTTTTGGTGACATGGTTTGTGTTTCGGGTACTTATTACCTCACGAGGACAGGGGCAAAGCTTTGGCAGATGGTTGATGAGTATTCGAGTTATTGACGCGGAATATGGCAAAACTGCGGGGATAGGAGCATTTTTTAAGCGTGAGATTTTTGTATCTGTTTGCTCTTTATTTTTAATCCAAACAATCACATCGACGCTGATTGTGTTTGCATGGATTCCTTTTGCTGCTGATGCCGCTTTTGCGATCGTGGATAACGAGAAACGTCAAGCTTTTCACGATCGCATTAGTAGCACGATCTCCATTCAGACTCGCAAAGGATTTGCGATCGATCAAAAATTAGGCAAACTTTTTAACCAAGCAGGACAGCAAGCCACCAAGCTATATCAAAGTCGCCAAGATAATAACACCTATCAAGACGAATATAACGCTCCACGCGCCAAGCCCAAACGTCGTCCCCGTACTAAATCTCGCTCACCTCAAGATTTTACCTATGACGACGATCGCAATTATGATCGCAATTATGAAACTCCCTATACAGATCCTTATGCTGAACCTTTAAATGATGGAAAAAGCACCTATAAAAGTGCTTATAAGGGAGATGTGAAAGATGATGATTGGGATAATGTT
>CASBRC010000345.1 GCA_949128015.1 Synechococcales cyanobacterium PMM_0003 | reverse complement strand
TTGTGATTGTAAACAGGCGATCGCATTCTCGCAATCTTTTTGCCTGTGCTAGAAAATTTGCGATCGCTGTTGGTGAATTTGATGCGATCGGGCTTGTGATTAGATTGGTTTGCGATCGATGAGGTTTTGGGTTTGTGAGAGGCGATCGCTACTACACATCTTTTTTGTAACAGACTTCAAAAGAAAGTTGCGATCGATAAAAGCAAACATCAAACTCCATAAAAAAGTTCACCTGTCCCAAAATCAAAGGAACATTATCAGCCTGAGTCCATGCAAACACCAACCTAACAGGCTCAAAATCCGATACCTTCGCTTCCAGAACAACTACACGCGCCTCAAATTGGGCAAGATTGCCAGTCAATTGCAATGATGTTGTGAGCTTATCCCAAACAACACCAAGTTCCAAACCTAGCTGATATGGCAAAACGTTAACAGTCGCGCCAGTATCCAGCAAACCATTCGCCAGTAGCGATTGCTCGCCATAAGTCAAAGTAAGAGGTAAAAACGGTCTAAATCCAGCTTCCCCAAGCGCAGGGTCGAACGTTGTGAAAGAATATCTTTGAGGCTTACGCATGAGAGCTATTTTCCGCCCCTAAAACTTTTAACATTATGTCTGCTGCACCAAAAGCATCGTAGGGTGACCAAATTGGGTAAGACATATTTTGCCTTAGTAAATCTGACTCATCCTGTGCTAAATCTGATACCAGACATTGCATAACGTGTAATTTTTCAGCACGACTTAAGGAGCGTAACATCGGCATTAACTCTGTCATAGTCATAGATTTATTCCAAAACCTAAATTCAGTATATCTACACTTCAGAACATACACAACAAGATCGCCATATTTAGGGTTTTGTGAAAGGCGATCGCATTCTCGCAATCTTTTTGCCTGTGCTAGAAAACTTGCGATGTTGTAGGTGTGTTTGAGGCGATCGCAATTGTGGTTAGATTGATTTGCGATCGGTGGGGTTTTGAGTTTGTGAAAGGCGATCGCAATTTCTTTACTCACACTGAAAAATTAACAATCAAGTCTCATTTATACTCGTTGTATCCACTCAAGCGACAATTTTTTTTGCGATCGCATACAATCCTGAAGATATAGATTGATAAGACTCTGATAAGGAATACCGACCTCATCAGAAATACCTTTAAAATAATCTACAACCTCTTCTTCTAGGCGAATTGTCACCTGCTTTTTTAACTTTTTAAAGTATGGATTCTGAACTGAATCAGAGAAATCATATTCATCTTTCATAGGTCAAATTTACGGTACTGTTGAATCTCTTGTTTTGTGGCTTTACGGGCTGAAATAATCCGAATTATGACATCGCCTTCTCGATAAACATGACACACTACCAAAATGCGAAACAAACGACTAATTCCCAAAAGAATATATCGTTCTTCATCTAGAGAATGGTCTGGATCATAGCGTAACCGCGCATTTTCATCATAAAAAACCGTTCGCGCTTCTTCAAATGAAACTCCATGTTTGCGCTCGTTTGTCTTCGCTTTTTGATCGTCCCAGTCAAAAGATAACTCACTCATACTTACATTATAACTACAAAGTAATTTATTTACAAGATTGACTCAAGATTTTGTGAGCGATCATTGTTGGTTAATTTGATGCGATCGCAAAAAAAATGACATGATACAATCAAAAAACTGAAGCACTTGAGGAAAATAAATGATTCAAGTAGAGACACTAGAGCAGCATATTGCAGAACTAGATGATGACTCCTTTTCAAAACTACGTGAATGGTTTCTCGAATTTGATCAATCACGTTGGGATAAGAAAATCGAAGCTGACTCCAACTCAGGAAAACTAGATTTTCTAATCAATGCTGCACTTGCCGAACATCAAGCAGGAAGAACAAAAGCCCTGTGAAGCACAAAACAGCTTCTAGTTTCTGGACTTGCTACGAACGTCTACCAATAGACATTCGCAATCTTGCAGATAAAAATTTTCAGTTACTAAAAGACAATCCTGCTCATCCCTCATTACAATTTAAGAAAGTAGGCAAAGTCTGGTCTGTTCGTATCGGCTCAAATTATCGAGTGATCACCTCACCGATTGAAAGCGGATTTCTTTGGGTGTGGATTGGAACCCATTCAGAATATGACAAGTTACTTTCGTAACAGAGATATACTCAGGGATTTGTGAAAGGCGATCGCTAATATAGAATGTAATGTTGAAATTTAGAAGTTCTGTGATTTTTGGGCAATGCTAAACGAGATGGTGGTTAAGCTGTGATATCTAGATGAATACAAATCAAGAAGTAACCTATTGGTATGAGGGGCAATGTCCTTATAATGGCGAAATTTTGAGATTGCCAAGAACCTCTCAAGCAGAGGCGATCGCAAAAGATCTAATGCAGGAACTCGCTCAAACTATCTCTATAGAAGGAAAAATGTATGGAATCCTATTAACGGAATCTACATTGGGCGAGAAAATAGTTCTGAAAGCTTTTTCAGGATTGCTCAATGGAACTAGTCATGTGTCGGGATGGGTTCCGCCAATCGCAGGGCGAGAAAAAGTTGCCATTGAAGAATCAATTACGCTGAGTAAATTGGCAGATATTAAACAAGAACTAATTGAGTTAAGTCAAATTCCTGAACGTTTAGAATATGACCTGCGATCGCAAAAATATGAATCTCAATTTCAAGTTCTCCGTGATTTGCATCAAGTTTCTAAACAAGAACGACAAATTAAGCGATCGCAAAATGAGATAGCTGTACAAGACTTAGATCGAGAAAGTCAGATTGAGAAGATAAAAAGGCGTGACTTTAAACGCGATCGCGATCTTGTTTTGCAACCATTAAAAGATGCGATCGCAGCAGCCGATCTCAAAATGCAAGTTCTCAAAAAGCAACGGCGTGAGCTATCGCGCACTTTGCAAACGCAAATGCATAATGCTTATGTGTTGACGAATTTTGCTGGGGAAACGCGATCGCTGCGAGAGTTAATTACAGAAGGAGCGATGCCAACGGGAATGGGTGATTGTTGCGCTCCGAAGTTATTGCATTTCGCAGCAACACAAAACCTTACACCTATGGCAATGGCTGAGTTTTGGTGGGGAAATCCTTCGCCTGATGGCTATAAAATTCAGGGCGAGTTTTATGGTGCTTGTG
>CASBRC010000344.1 GCA_949128015.1 Synechococcales cyanobacterium PMM_0003 | reverse complement strand
CTTTATTCTCATGCTCGTCCCTTAGCCAAATCTTACTTTAATTTTTGAACGTATTGGCACAAATATCCAGCAATTCTCATTATGAAACTAATTTTGGGGTTTGCAGCGCCTTAGGCACTGCAAACCCCAAAATTGGTTTCATAATGAGAATTGCTGGGTATTTGTGTCAATACTTTCAAAAATCAAAAAATTAAAGTAAGATTTGGCTAAGGGACGAGCATGAAAATAAAGTGCCAGCTATTTGTAAGATTGGCTTCGACTCCGCTCAGCCATCGATGGCTGAGCGGAGTCGAAGCCATATCACTTGGTACTCTAATTTATTGCTGCTCGCTAAGGGATGTTTAAGTAGGGATTTTATAAAATTTTGTGGCTAAGCCTATGTATGCGAAAAATCGAGAAGCGCCATTTGAACAGGCGATCATCCGCGATCCCTTGACGATCGCCGCCAGTGCGACAGTTGCTGAGGCGATCGCAATGATGAATACAGGCAGTCAAACTTGTAATCTATTATGTGATGTTGACTCAGAAACAAATTTGCAATTAGCTGATGCTCAGAACAATTGCATTTTAGTAACTGAAGGTAAAAAACTGATTGGTATTTTGACTGAACGGGACTTAGTTAAGCTTTGTGGTCAAAATGCCAACCATGACTATTCATCGCCAGATTTGGCGCAAAATTTGATTGAAACTGCGATCGCAGAGGTGATGGTATATCCAGTCCATGCGCTGTTGGATTGGGAATTAACCGATATACTTGTGCCGATTAACCGATTCTATCGCTATAACATACGGCATTTACCTCTTGTCAACGATTGCGGTGAAGTTGTGGGTTTACTTACCCATGAGAGTTTGCGGCAATTACTGCGTCCCATCGATAGTCAGGGTAATTTACTTAAAACACTACAACCAAATGAGATTTACAAATTAGTCTCGATATTAGAGACCAAGATGTCTCGGCTAAAAAGCGATCGCAAACGCACTGAAATCGCTTTAAGTAAAAGTGAACAACGTTTGAAATCAAGTGAGTCTCTGTTAAGTGCCATGTTCGAGCAATCGCCTGTAGGCATGGCAATTACCGATATCAATGGGCGGTTTATTCGCACCAATCCTTGCTATCAAGAAATGGTTGGCTATTCCGAAAGTGAACTGGAATTAATGCGATTTACGGATAATACAATCACGGAAGACTTAGAAGAAAATCTGAAATTACGCGAATTAATTTTATCAGATGAGTCCGAAAGCTATCAAATGGAGAAGCGCCTCGTTCATCGAGATGGAAAAATTATTTGGGTAAGGACGACTAGTTCTAAAATATTAGACGATATCAACAAATCACCACTTTTTGTGGGAGTAATTGAAGATATTACCGATCGCAAACAAGCTGAAATTGAGAGACAAGATGCTACTGATGCGCTCTATCAACTCAATCAACAATTAGAATCGAGAGTAGAGCAGCGTACTCAAGAGCTTCAACTTACCAATCAGCAGTTAAGTGCCGTTAATGACGAGTTAGCCCGTGCGACTAGGCTCAAGGATGAATTCCTCGCCAATATGAGTCATGAACTTCGGACACCACTCAATGCTGTTTTAGGAATGTCTGAAGGTTTAATGACAGGAGTATTTGGCGATCTAAACGAACGACAGATGCGCTCTCTGTCTCTGATCGAAACTAGTGGACGACACTTATTAGAATTAATTAATGACATTTTAGACGTTGCCAAAATTGGGGCTGGCAAATTAGAGCTAGACATTACTCCTGTTGCGATCGAGCATCTTTGCAAATCTAGCCTAAACTTTGTGAAGCAAATTGCCAATCAGAAAAACATTCAACTTAAATTGTCTATCTCCCCCAGTATCAAGATGGTTGCTGTCGATGAGCGGCGCATACGACAATCCTTGATTAATCTGCTTAGCAATGCCGTTAAATTCACCCCTAAGGGTGGAAAAGTCTGCTTAGAAGTCAAGATCCAAAAGATAGAATCTACGGAGCTAACCATAAAATCTGCCTATGAGTTGATCTTCTCAATCACCGATACAGGTATCGGAATCTCTCCAGAAGATATCAGAAATCTATTTCAAGCCTTTGTCCAGATTGATAGCAGTCTAAATCGGCAATATGCAG
The DNA here is from genome assembly GCA_949128015.1 of Synechococcales cyanobacterium PMM_0003. Taxonomy (GTDB): domain Bacteria; phylum Cyanobacteriota; class Cyanobacteriia; order Pseudanabaenales; family Pseudanabaenaceae; genus Pseudanabaena. The sequence continues at coordinate 3,733 of CASBRC010000344.1, read as the reverse complement.
GGACAGGCTTAGGGCTTACCCTAGTCAAACAGATTGCGGAGCTACATGGTGGCTACGTGAATGTCTCTAGTCAAGTCGGTGAGGGAAGTTGTTTTTCGATATTTTTGCCATATATCGAATCGATCAAATTAGGCAAATCTGAACAATCACCATATTCCTCTATTGAGAGTCACGATCGCACAGGGGATTTAGAGAATGATTTTTTAGCCGTTAATCCTTTGATCTTGTTAGTGGAGGATAACCCCATTAATATTGAAACTTTTTCCAATTATTTAACTAGTCGAGGATATCGGTTGATTTTTGCTTTTGATGGGCAACAAGCGATTGATATTGCGATCGCGCAAAAGCCCGATCTAATTCTGATGGATATTCAAATGCCAGTGCTAGACGGAATTAGTGCGATCGCAAAAATTCGCGAGACCCCCGATATAAATATAAATAGTATTCCCATCGTGGCCCTAACGGCTTTGGCAATGATTGGCGATCGCGAAAGATGCTTAGAAATTGGCGCAAATGAATATTTAACTAAGCCTGTGAAACTATCTCATCTGACTGCAATCATCCAAAAGCATCTCCAAAAGAAATAATTAATGGTGGCGCTCCGCGCCACCATTAATTATTTCTTTTGGCTACTGCCAAGTTTGTCGAAATGCTCTGACCACTTGATCCATGCCCACCGAGCGCGAAGCCTTAAAAAGAATCCGATCGCCACTTTTGACTTTTTGCAAAAGTGTCTGCGTGATATCGTCATAGGAATGACATGCGATCGCAAATTTTAGCGATCCATTTGCACCTGATAGGATCGCATCTGCCTCACCATCGGTCAAAACAATCGCGCCTTCAATTCCCAATTTACTGATTTCCTCACCAACTTGACGATGTAATTGAGTAGACATCTCTCCCAATTCCTTCATCGTGCCTAGTACTGCCCAATGACGCTGAGCGGGCATGTCAGCAAGTTGACGCAGAGCCGCGAGCATTCCTTCAGGAGAAGCGTTATAAGTCTCATCGAGAATAATTACATCTTGAGGTAACTCATATAACTGCGCTCTGCCAAAGGGAAGATCGAGCTTCCCAAGCCCTTGAGTCGTGCGATGCCAATCAAGATTTAGAGCTTTGAGAACAGCTAAGCCTGCCAAAAAATTTAAAGCATTGTGAATCCCTGGTAAGGGCAAATCCCATTTCAATCCTTCCACATATAACTGCTGATCGATCAGTTCGCCATTGACATCACCAATACCTAGTCCATAGGTGATTGTTTTGCCATGCCAAACCTTACTGGCTGCTTCCAATAAAAGTGGATTACTCGCATTCAGAATCACCGTACCATTGGCAGGAGTCTCGGCAAGTAGTTCACATTTAGCTTGGGCGATCGCTTCTCGCGAACCCAATCTGCCAATATGCGCCGTACCAACATTCGTAATGACGCTGACTGTGGGCAGGGCAGTTTTGGCGAGTCGCTCGATTTCGCCTAAACCACGCATTCCCATTTCTACCACCACAAAATCATCCTGTTCGGGTGCGATCGCTAATAGAGTTTGGGCAACACCAATGTCATTATTGTGATTAGCTTGACTTTTATGGACTCGATGATCGGGTGCAACATAGCAAGCCAACATACTTGCCACAATTTCTTTAGTAGTGGTTTTACCCACTGAGCCAGTAATCGATATGACTGGTCTCGAAAATTGCGATCGCCACCATCGGGCGAGATCTTGATAAGCGGTGATGATATCATCAACAGCAAGGACAGGAAGCCCCACTGCCGCATCGGAGTTAGCCCATTCACGGCTGACGAGCGCCGCTACCGCACCTTGCGCGATCGCCTTTGCCACAAAACCATGACCATCAAAGTTTTCGCCAGTTAACGCCACAAATAACTCACCAGCTTTGAGTTTGCGACTATCGGAAATAACGCCCCTTATCTTGATGTTTTTTTGCGCGTTTTCGTCAATATTGGCAACCGTTGCCGATGTAATCGCGATCGCTTGGCTAATCGTACAAATACAGGTCATGCTTGATTTTTCTGTTCTTAGCTGTTCGTGCAAAAGATTGCAAACCTAAATTTTGCAGAGAAACCACGTTTTGTATAGTTTCTCTACTAAATTTATAGACTTAGCATTCTCAGCTTTATTATTATCAGGCTTCGGGCAGCACATCATCACTAAACATTTCATCCAAAGCCGTAAGATATGGGGAAAACTCTTGGACATGTTGTTCGTCCAGATAACTATGCATTTCTTGAGAAAGCAATCTCAACAAAGTCCGCACCAGTTCCCAACTAACTTTTAAAGGTGGATAAAGCATTATACAGAGTGGGAAAAGCTCTTGCTGAATTGAAAAAATATTTTTTTCTAGCGCACATAGACAAAGATAAACTTGGAACATCTCAATATCTCGGAGGCTAGAAATACGAATCTGAGGCGAACTCAATACGCCGCTATGACACTGATAATCAGAATACATAATCAGTGTTTTTTGAGAAACTTGCCTTGCAATTTCACTGGTTAATGTCAGTAGATGACGTACAGACTCTAAAGCGATGTCGTCATATTCCAAATCCCCCGCCGCTTCATAGCATCTTTGCAGTGGCATGTAGAGATGATCGTCAATGACTTTGAAGTAAGAATTCACCATCATTTTTTCTAGAGGTGGTAGTGAATCTAAAAGTAACTGGGCGCTGTAATGAAACTGCATACTCACAAAGCCGATCGCACGCGGATCGACCGATGTATATTTTTTGCGAATCTTACCAACACTTTGTGCGATCGCAACCGAAAGATGCCCAATTGTCGGCAGTTGCGTGTGACTTGTAAGCCTCACATCTTGCCCATTGCTATGCCAATCTAGCTCTACAAGACGAGTCTCCGCATTCTCGGTATATACCTGTAGAGCCTGTTCCAATAAAAAACGCGAATCTGTGGCAATTTGCCAAGGATCGATCAAGTCGGCAGAAATGCCATGGGATTGCAACTGCCCCATCAATAGGCTTTCAGTTTTAGCCCAAGCCTGAGCGCTGGAGAACCGCAAAGATTGCAATAAATTTGCCGCAGTCGCCGCACGTCTCTCTGATGATAAGATTTCCTCCAAATTATCGGATTTGATATCCTGCTTAGGGGATTCTGGTTGCAGGTTTTGAATATACTTTTTTGCCCAAATATTTGCTAGAGTCGGGATAGAAGAACTAGTAGAATTATGAATATCTTCCTCTAGATTATCTATAAAGGTATGTCTAATCATTTGGACTCCGAAAGTAAAAAGAAAATAAAAAAAATTAATTAATCACATTATATTTGCTACGTTGAAGATAGTTAGGGTTTGGTTAAAAATCTTATTAAGTGATGTTAATTGGAAGTTTCTAAATCCCTCTCCCCTATCCACTCTTCCGTAAAGCTACGGTGTATACACAAGTCGCAACCAACATAAATGCCCTGCAATAAATTGCGGACTAAAAGCTAAAACCCGTTGAAACGGGTTAAAAGAATCTCAAAAACAATATTTTATTCAGTCAGTTTAAACTGACTTTAGCTTTGAGCCAAGAACTTTAGTTCTTGGTGACTTGTGTGTACACGGTAGCACCCGCAGGAGAGGAGAACAAGAAAAAACTCTTCCTCCCCTTTTCCTGCGGGAGAAGGGGATGAGGGGGCTATCTTCGCGAATGCGTAAGGTGAGTGATTAATTAATTTTTTTATTTTCTTTTTATTTTCGGAGTCCCAATGATTAGACATCCCCT
>CASBRC010000343.1 GCA_949128015.1 Synechococcales cyanobacterium PMM_0003 | reverse complement strand
TTTTGCTGACGAGTTTTCTAATTCCCCTTGCCCTCTCAATAGGCTACCGTGTACACACAAGTTACCAAGAACTAAAGTTCTTGGCTCAAAGCTAAAGTAAGTTGAAACTGACTGAATAAAATATTATTTTTGATATGCTTTTAACCCGTTTTAACGGGTTTTAGCTTTTAGCCCGCAATTTATTGCAGGGCATTTATGGTGATTTGGACTTGTGTATACACGGTAGCTCAATAGGAGAGGGGGCTAGGGATGAGAATCTTAGAAAATTCTGCTTAAGGTTAAGCTATTGAGATAAATCATCAATTTGAAAATTTTCGAGTGCGATCGCAATATGTGCCCAATGGGTTCCGCCTTGGAGAAATACGGTGTAAGGTTCGCGTAGAGGTCCATCTGCTGATAGCTCTAAAGTACTGCCATCGATAAATGTTCCTCCAGCCATGACTAACTGACTGACATATCCTGGCATTTCTCCAGGCACAGGATCGACATAGGAATCAATGGGTGAGAAGCGTTGGAGATTGCGACAGAATTCAATCAATTTTTTGGGATCGCCGAGTTGAATTGCTTGAATGATATCGCAGCGTGGCTCAAAGGGAAGCGGCTTAACTTTGTATCCTAATTTGTCAAATACATAAGCAGCGAGGTGACTGCTTTTCATGGCTTCACCGACCATTTGTGGTGCAAGAAATAGTCCTTGAAAGAGCAAGCGGTTAAGATCGAAAGTTGCACCGCCTTCACGCCCAATGCCGGGAGCCGTGAGTCGTTGGGCGGCTAATTCGACATATTCGGATTTGCCTGCGACATATCCGCCTGCGGTAGCGATCGTGCCACCAGGATTTTTAATAAGAGAGCCTGCGATGATATCGGCTCCCACTGCTGTTGGTTCGCGATCGCTAATAAATTCACCATAGCAGTTATCAACAAAACAGACCGTGTTCGGGTTTTGCTGCTTGACTAACTTGATGATTCTCTCAATGTCTTCAATGGATAGACTCTGCCTCCACGCATAACCACAAGATCGTTGAATCAATACCATCCGTGTTTGCGGTTTGACCGCTTTTGCCAGAGCTTCCCAATTTACATTGCCTTCGGGAGTGAGTTCCAGTTGACGATAGGTGATACCAAAATCTTTGAGTGAACCTGCATAGGCTGTTCCTTGGCTGTCGCTGGTGAGAGGATAGCCGATTACTTCTTCGAGCGTGTCGTAGGGCGCTCCCACTACTGATAAAAGTTCATCAAGGGGACGCAAAATGCCGAATAAACAACATGCGATCGCATGAGTCCCAGAGACAAACTGCACGCGCACGGCGGCAGCTTCTGCGCCCATTACTTGCGCGAAAACCTCATCAAGGACATCACGACCCATATCCCCATGACCATAGCCCGAAACACTAGCAAAATGATGCGCTCCCACACGGCGATCGCGAAAAGCTTGTAAAACTCGTTCAAGATTATTCTTTACATGGAGATCGATTTGGGTAAATGTTGGCGCAAGGGCGGTAACGGCTTCTGCAACCAGCAGCTTCATTTTGTCAGAGGTCATTTATCTTCAAGTTTTTTGGCGGTTCATGATCCTACGTGAAGGTGAATGATTTTGTCTAGCAACGCTAGAAACTAAAAATTGCCAAGAATCCCTGCTTTTGCTTTCTAGACTTGAATTTGTTCTAATATCATATAGATAAGGAATATAAAGACTTTTTAAAATTCTTGAGGATAAAGCTTTGCCTACGCTCGGAGTAAATATCGATCATATTGCTACCATTCGCCAAGCTCGTCGAGGTACTGATCCTGATCCAGTTGCCGCCGCCGTGATTGCCGAGTTGGCTGGAGCAGATGGGATTACTGTACATTTACGCGAAGATCGCCGTCATATCCAAGAGCGCGATGTGCGTCTACTCAGACAAACTGTGCGTACCCGCCTCAATTTGGAAATGGCTGCAACTCCCGAAATGGTCGCGATCGCACTTGATGTTAAGCCTGACTATATTACGCTTGTACCAGAACGCCGTGAAGAAATTACTACCGAAGGTGGCTTAAATGTTAAGGCTCAATGCGATCGCTTAGGTAAATTTGTGCATCAATTACAAGGTGCAGGTATTCCTGTAAGTTTATTTGTTGATGCTGAAATAGAACAAATCCAAGCTTCGGCGCGAACTGGTGCAAAACTAGTCGAGTTGCATACAGGGACTTATGCCAATGCCAAAAATGAAGAAGAACTTAAGCGCGAGTTGGAAGTGTTAACTAAAGGCGGAGCTTTAGCGATTAAGCTAGGATTAAGGCTAAATTCTGGACACGGCTTAACTTATTGGAATACCCGCGCTGTAGCTCAAATTGAAGGGATGGAAGAGTTAAATATTGGTCACAGTATTATTAGCCGCGCTGTACTAGTTGGCTTAGAAAGAGCAATTCGTGAAATGAAAACATTAATTAATCCATAAAAAAGAAGAGGTGCAAAGCACCTCTTCTTTTTTATGAATTGATTATTATTGTTATGGCTGTGATTTGCTCTTCTCTTGAGTGGATTCAGCAGAATGACTACCATTATGATTGCCATTCAACCCATCGCCATGTAAATCACCTTCATATAAGGGAACAACTTCAAGTTCTAAGTCTTTAGGTCTATGTAGACCAATCTTCATCCGTTCTTCAATATTTTTGACCACAATGTAAAGGATCGGCACGATAAACAAGCTTAGAAAGGTTGCTACACACATACCGCCCAGTACTGCCGTACCAATCGATTGACGTGCCGCCGCCCCTGCTCCTGTCGCAATTACAAGTGGGAAGATGCCGATAATTGTTGAGAATGCCGTCATTAGGATTGGGCGCAACCTTTGTTGTGCAGATTCTATCACAGCCTTAGTGATGCTTAGTCCACTTTCTTGTAATTGATTGGCAAATTCCACAATCAAAATTGCGTTCTTGCTTGCCATCCCGATTAGCATCACAAGACCGATCTGGGTATAGACATCATTAGAAAAGTTGGGATTAGCTAGACTGCGTAACATCACCGCCAAGAGTGCCCCCAATACTGCAAGTGGTACTGTCAGCATAATGATTGTCGGATCAATGTAGTTTTCGTATTGAGCGGCAAGTACCAAAAACACAAATACGATGCCCATTCCAAAAATAAAGAAGGCGCTACTACCAGAGCCTATTTCTTCAAGAGATAAGCCAGACCATTCGTAGCTAAAGCTCTTAGGCAGAACTTCTTTAGCAATCTTGCTGATAGCTTCGATCGCTTGTCCAGAGCTTACTCCAGGAGCAGTGTTGCCCGTGATTTGTACGGAACGGAATAGATTGTAGTGATTGATGATCGAGGGTCCAACGGTTTGGGTGACTGTTACCAAATTACTCAGCGGAATACTTTCACCAGTACTTGACCGCACATACAGTTTATTAATGTCATCAGGATTAGAACGAAACTTGGCATCCGCTTGAACATAGACGCGATAAGTCCGCCCAAATGTATTGAAGTCGTTCACATATTGCGAACCGAGCAAGGTCTGCAAAGTGCTGTAAATATCTTGTAAAGAGACTCGCAAAGCATTGGCTTTGACGCGATTGACTTCGACACTCAACTGTGGGGTGTTGCCATTGAAATTTGGACGTAATCCTGACAACATAGGGCGGCTAGGATCAGGATAGGTACTCGCTTTTGCCAATAATGCTCCCATCGTTTGTTCGATGGCTGGGAAGCCTTGATTTGCTTTGTCCTGCAATTGGAACTCAAAACCGCCGAAGTTACTCAGCCCTTGAATTGCGGGTGGTGGGAAGGGAATTACAAAAGCCTCCTTAATGGAAACTAGTTCAGGAAACAATCCAAAAGGCTTGGGCGCAAAGCCACCAATAATACTGTCAGCCGATCGCGATCGCTCTTTCCAAGGTTTAAGAGTTGTAAAAACGATCCCGTTATTAGGTGTGTTGCCACTAAAGCTAAATCCACCAACTGCAAAGATATTGGCAATTTCAGGATAAACAGGTTCACCTTTTTCATCTTTTTGGCGCATGATTCCTTCAATGGTTTCTAGCACCTTTTCGGTGTAATTGAGGGATACCCCCTCAGGAGCTTGGACGATGGTAATAAAATAGCCCTGATCTTCCTGTGGTAGGAAGCCTCTAGGCACAATCGTATATATCCAATAGGTAAGGAAAAGAGAGATGATAAACAAGATCATCACAATCCCTTTGAAGTTAGTTGATTTAGTAACTAGCCACTGATAGTTATGCTTTGTACCATCAATGGCCCAATTCACCCGATCAAATAACCAATTGCTACTTGGGGCTTCCTGCTTGAGCAACAAGGCGGCTAAGGTTGGCGAAAGTGTCAGCGCATTAAAGGTAGACACTGTAATCGAAAATGCGATTGTCAACGCAAATTGTTTATACAATTGCCCAGTTGTTCCGGGGAAAAAAGCAACAGGGACAAATACGGCAATCAGTACCAAGGAGCTAGCGATAACTGCACCTTGTAATTCATTCATCGCCGCGATCGCAGCCTGAACTGGATTCTCTCCTTTGTCTTGAATGCGTCGGGTGATGTCTTCAACCACAACGATCGCATCATCAACGACTAGTCCTGTCGCAAGGGTTAACCCAAACAGCGTTAGGGTATTGATGTTAAAATTAAGAAGCTTAATGAAAATGAATGTACCAATTAAAGATACTGGGATTGCGATCGCAGGGATTAATGTTGAGCGCCAATTTTGCAAGAATAAAAAGATAATTACGATTACTAATGCGATCGCAATTAAGAGTGAAATAATTACCTCTTCGGTTCCAGCTTCGATGAAAGTCGTTGTATCAAAGGCAACCTCATAATTTAGCCCAGGCGGGAAGCTCGGCTTTAGTTCCTGTAGAACCTTTTTAACTGCGTGAGCCACATCCAAGGCATTAGCGTCTGGCAACTGGGATACACCTAAGCCAATTCCTCTAGTTCCATTAAATCGAAGCGATGAACCATAATTCTCAGCACCTAATTCTACTCGACCAACATCACGAAGTTTAATTGGAGAGCCATCATTAGCACTTCTAATGACAATTTCAGAAAATTCTTCGGTACTTTGTAATCTTCCACTTGCTGAAATTGACAGTTGATATTGCTGATCGGGTAAGTTAGGCTGCTGCCCAATTTGCCCGACACCCACCTGCAAATTTTGCTGCTGAATAGCCACTACAACATCCTGAGCAGTCAATCCCCTCGCTGATAATTTATTGGGATCGAGCCAGACTCGCATGGCATATTTTCGCTCACCAAAAATAATGACATTACCAACCCCTTTGACTTTCTTAATCGCATCAACAATATAAAGATCGGCGTAATTACTCAAATACAAATCATCGTATTCTCCTTTTTCAGCGTATACCCCGATCGCAAAGAGAAAACCTGAAGATTCTTTACTAACACGTACTCCAGTTTGTTGCACTGGACCTGGTAACTGTGACTCTACTGTAGAGACGCGATTTTGGACATCAACGGCCGCAAGATCTTTGTTCTTGCCAAGATCAAAAACTAAATTAACCGAACTGGTTCCATTATTGGCACTAGTCGAAGTGATATAACGCACTCCTTCAATCCCATTTAGTTCTCTTTCGAGAATATTGGTAACTGTGGACTCCACGACCTCTGCATTTGCACCAACATAGTTGGCGGTAACAGTGACTTTGGGTGGTGTAATTTCTGGGTATTGGGCAACAGGTAACAAGAAAATGCAGGCTGTTCCCATTAATGTGATCACAATAGAACAAACTGTCGAAAATACAGGTCGTCTAATGAAGAAGTCAGAGATCGATAGCAGCATGGGCAGAGATGTAAGGGATAAAAATTGCGGAAATAAGCCTAGCCACTGACTGCCGTGATCATTTTAGAATTTAATTAGGACATTTCCAAGAAAGAAAATACCCTGTAAAACGCGCATGTCGGACTTACCCCCTTTAATTCCCCCTTGGAAAGGGGGGAAGACCATAAATCTTGTTCCCTCCCCTTTGCAAGGGGAGGGTTAGGGT
>CASBRC010000342.1 GCA_949128015.1 Synechococcales cyanobacterium PMM_0003 | reverse complement strand
GGCATAGTCCCTTGATGTCGGCTCCAACATAACCGTGAGCGCGATCGGCGATATCATCCAAATCGACATCAGTAGTTAAAGGCATTGATCGCGTATGGATTGATAAAATTTCGCGACGAGCATTGCGATCGGGGATCGGGAATACGATCTCGCGATCGAATCGCCCCGGACGACGCAACGCAGGATCGATTGCATCAGGACGATTGGTAGCGGCTAAAACGATTACTCCCTTTGTTTCCGCAAATCCATCCATTAATCCCAATAACTGCGCGACCAAACGTTTTTCAACTTCTCCTTCCACATTGGCGCGATTGGGAACTAGCGCATCGATTTCATCAATAAAAATCAAACAGGGTGCAGACTGTGCCGCTTTCTCAAAAACCTGTCGTAAGCGAGTTTCCGCTTCACCGTAGTATTTACTAATAATTTCTGGCCCAACGATCGCAATATAATTTACGCCTAACACGTTAGCCAACGATCGCGCTGTCAAAGTTTTGCCAGTTCCGGGGGGGCCAACTAGCAACACGCCTTTAGGTGGCTCTAATCCCAACTTAGCCAAAATGTCGGGACGCTTCAGAGGGATTTCTACTAAATCGCGTAATTGTGCCAATGTTTCACCCAAACCACCTACTAATTCGGCGATCGCTGCGGGTTGCTCATTTTGGGGATTATCTTTTGGTGGCTCAGGTTTAACCACATCAGGCGAAGTGACTTCGCTATTTCCACCAGTTGCCGTCGCCGCACTAGGCGATCGGGGAATATTGCCTCGTCGGGGAATACTAGACATAGGACGTGAGGTGACATTTACCTCAGTCCGAATTTCACCCGATTTCTGTTTTTCCTCTAATTTTTGGGCAAGATCGATGAGTTGATCGAGGTTTAGCAACTGCTTGACATCATCCACTAAGGATTCTAAGCCTTCTATTTTAAAAGCAAATTTATCCTTAAAACTATCCTTGTCATTACTCATCGATGCTGTACCTTATGCGCGGCTATGGATATCTATGTTAGCGCTGATTAAAGTGCGATCGCATCAGCATAAAGTAGAGACATTAAAACGTTAACACCGTCCGAATTGCATCGCCCCTATGCATCATCGCAAATGCTTCATTGATCTCCTCAATTGGCATTACATTTGTAATCAAACTATCGATATCGATTTTGCCTTCCATATACCAATCAACGATCTTCGGCACATCAGTACGCCCCTTCGCGCCACCAAAAGCCGTACCTTTCCAGACACGACCCGTCACTAATTGAAATGGTCTAGTGCTGATTTCTTGACCCGCACCCGCGACACCGACGATCACGCTCACCCCCCAACCCTTGTGACAGCATTCGAGAGCTTGGCGCATCGTTTCTGTTCTGCCGATGCATTCAAAGGTATAGTCCGCACCGCCTTTAGTTAAATCTACGAGATAGGGAACGAGATCGCCTTCTACTTCCTTAGGATTTACAAAATGGGTCATGCCCATTTTTTCAGCGAGGGCGCGTTTCTTGGGATTGATATCCACGCCGACAATCATGTTTGCACCGACCATGCGACTTGCCTGAATTACGTTTAAGCCGATGCCGCCTAAGCCGAACACAACTACGTTAGAGCCATATTCTACTTTGGCAGTGTTAATCACTGCACCGATGCCTGTAGTCACGCCACAGCCGATATAGCAGACTTTCTCGAAGGGCGCATCATCGCGGATTTTGGCTAAGGCAATTTCAGGGAGAACCGTATAGTTTGCAAAAGTAGAAGTTCCCATATAGTGATGAATTTTTTCGCCGCCAATAGAGAATCGGCTAGTGCCATCAGGCATTAATCCTTGTCCTTGAGTAATGCGGATCGCTTGGCAGAGGTTGGTTTTACCACTGAGGCAATAAGAACAGTTGCGACATTCAGGAGTATAAAGAGGAATTACGCGATCGCCTTTTTTGAGAGATGTCACCCCCGCGCCCACTTCGACGACGACACCTGCGCCTTCATGTCCAAGGATCGCGGGAAATAGTCCCTCTGGATCGGCTCCTGAGAGAGTAAATGCGTCGGTGTGACATACGCCTGTAGCCTTGATCTCAACGAGGACTTCGCCTGCTCTGGGCGGGTCTAGTTGGACTGTCTCGATTTTGAGGGGTTGCCCTGCGGCAAAGGCGACGGCGGCTTTTACATCCATGAATCTGATTATGTCTCTAAGTTTATTGCTTTCCTCAAAATTATAGAGGAGATAAATATGTTCCAACGCTATGCTTTGTTAAAAGTACTCAAATTGCGATCGCAATTTAATCTATGTATAAGTTGCGATCGCTAATCCAGCAATTTCTCATTACCAATACATTAAAAATTCTTACCGCAAGCTAAGTGTATGTTTCAGCGCCTCATCAATATTTACTATTGATAGAGAGCCGATCGCTCGATAAATTGCTGATGTTGTAATTGTGGCTAAGTTGTCAGTCATGACCATCGCGTTTGAAGATTTGCTTTGATTTCGTCATAGTTATCGTAAATACTCATTTCAGGGCTATTCCAATCTTCGGAGAATGTGGCTAGATTAGTTCTCAAGATTTCTGCTTGGGTTTTATCAATTCCCTGTGATGCTAAGTCAATTGTGTTAGCGCCTACAAAGGTCACAATAACTCGCGTTCCATCCATCGCATTATTAGGGTTTTCTGCAAGTTCTACTCGACCATTTCGATAAATTCCTTCGACAGTAGTTAACATTTTTCATCTCTTTATAAATTTGATTTTGTTAAATTAAGTTTCCGCTAATCTCCACTAGAG
>CASBRC010000341.1 GCA_949128015.1 Synechococcales cyanobacterium PMM_0003 | reverse complement strand
TTCTAAAACACATCAGATCATTTTTAATAAGCCGATACAATTTCTAAAAGCTCATCGGTGATGATGTTTTGACGTTCTTGTTGATAGGCAATTGTAAATTCGGCAAGACGCTCTTCGATGTTCTTTTCGGCAACTTGCATCGAAGCCAGACGACTAGAGTTTTCACTGGCAAGAGATTGAACAAAAGTACGATAGAGAGAAAGAAAAAAATACTGCCTTAGTAAAGAAGAAAATAACCGATCGCTTGACATTGTAAAAGTTGGGAGAGAGTTCGATCGCCATGATCTTTGTTCGATATTTTGTAACCACTGACGATCTAAGGGTAGTAGATTTAGTTTGTAGGGTTCGCTTAAGGTCTGGGCATGGGGACGATTGTAGAAAAGAAAAATGCGATCAATTTGTTGGCGATCGCGCCATTGATCGATTTGAATTAACACCTCCTGCACCATTGGCGTAATTCCTGCGAGGGAACTAGGCATTAAGAAAGATTGGGAAATTTGAAAACCCGCAGCTTCTAAGGAAGGAATAATTCTTGAGCCGACCGTAAAAATAGAAAAATCGTCAATCTCTACATTTACCTGTTGAATTTCATCGATCGCATAGCGGGATATCTGCTCATTGAACTGTCCGCACATCCCCTGTTCTGAGCCGAAGATAATTGCACCACAATGCTTGCCAGAGAATCTAGTTAGTGCAAGAGGTTTACCTTCGCTGGATTCGCCATTACCATTAATTAAATTGTGGTGCTTGGTCGCATATCCTTGCTGGTGCATATTTTTGAGAACAATATGCAGTCCCTTTTCGATGTTTTGGGTATATTCAGCAAGGGATACCACCGCTTGTTCATATTGATGAATATTCACAGCAGCAAGCACTTTCATCATTTTGACGATGGCGCGAAGATCAGTTGCCGTATCGATTTGACGTTCAAGAGAGTTGGTAGAAGTCATGGCTTTGAACCCTTGACAGAATTACTGGTTATGGAGCTAATTTGTTCTCGTGCGACTCGCAGTAAAGATTCATGATCGAGATCGCTCAAGGCTTCACCACGTTCGATGCGATCGCAAACATCGGGCAGTTGGGAAGTTACGGCTTCAGCGATCACTCGTTCGCTTTCGGCAATTTGGGCGATCGGCACATCATCGAGCAAACCTTCCGCAGCCGATAGCAGCACCGCAATTTGAGTAGCAACGGGCATTGGTCTATATTGTTTTTGTTTGAGGATTTCTCGAACGCGCCGTCCTCGTTCTAGGGTGATTCGAGTCGATTCTTCTATGCGTGTACCAAAGCGAGCGAAGGATTCTAATTCTTCAAATTGGGAATAGGAAAGTCTCAATGCGCCAGCAACAGCGCGATAGGCAAGTAGTTGAGTTTTACCACCGACACGAGATACTGATTTGCCGACATCGATCGCAGGTAATACGCCTTTTTGGAACAGCACAGGCGATAGATAAACCTGTCCATCCGTAATCGAAATCAGGTTGGTAGGAATATAAGCCGCCATATTTTGGACCTCTGTTTCCAGAATTGGGAGCGCTGTGAGCGAACCGCCGCCAAGTTCTTGATGTAGATGAGTGGCGCGTTCAAGTAAGCGGGAGTGGATATAGAAAATATCTCCAGGAAAAGCTTCACGACCAGGCGGACGACGCAATAAGAGGGAGAGTTCGCGATAGGCTCTAGCATGGTTGGTGAGGTCATCGTAAACGATCAGGACATCTCGCCCTAGCTCCATAAAGTACTCCGCCATCGTGGTTGCGGCATAGGCCGAGACAAACTTTATGCCTGGTGGTTCTTCGCCCGCTGCCATGACGACCGTAGTATATTCCATTGCCCCGTACTTCTCCAGATCGGCGATCACTTTGGCGACAGAGGAACTGCGCTGTCCGATCGCACAATAAATGCAGATTACATTTTTGTCTTTCTGATTGACGATCGTGTCGATCGCTAAGGCACTTTTTCCTGTTTGGCGATCGCCTAAAATTAATTCTCGCTGTCCCCGTCCGATGGGAATTAAGGCATCAATGGCTTTGATCCCCGTTTCGAGAGGTACGTTCACGGGAGCGCGATCCATAATCGCAGGAGCCTCGCGTTCCGATGGACGACGCTGAGAGGTGCGAATGGCCCCTTTACCATCGAGAGGACGACCGAGGGAATCGATGACCCGTCCGAGCAGATTATCACCAACGGGAACTTCCAAAACTTTGCCTGTGCGATGTACTTCGGAACCTGCTCTTAGGTGATCGCCCTGATCGAGCATGATAATTCCTACTTCTTCAGGATCGAGATTAAACACCATGCCCAAAGATCCTCCTGCAAAGCGGACAACTTCCTCCGATTTGACATTGGGTAATCCTGTTACTTTAGCAATTCCAGACCCGATCGATTGGACAATGCCAATTTCTTGCGATCGCAGATTAGGCGAGTGAGTACTAAGAACGCGATCGTATAGAGATATCGTATCGGTAAGAACCTCTTCTAAAACTTGATTGAGATTATCCATGAGTTTTATTGATATTAGTTTTTTGTGATACTTCGACTTTAATTTCTTCAGATAAGACAGAATCTAAATTCTCAGTCAAATTATCTATATAAGAATCAATGCTCCATGTTAATTTGTAGCCTGCGCCGCGCAATTCAACACCACAAATTAAATCGGATTGCGTTTCATAACCCAATGGGAGAGAACCTAAATCCGCTTGCTTAAAGTAATGTTGTAAAACATTGCCGATCTCGACGCGAATCTCTTCTGGCAGGTCAAAGGCACTCACAACTGTGAGCGTAATGGCAATGCTATCTTCAGACTGCTTAGTCAATGTGGAAACCAAGACGGCGATCGCATCTTCGCTAAGATTTCGCAATTTTTTTAAGAATGCTTTAGCAATTTGATATTCTAAAGTTGTTTCTGCTAAATCCTTAAGAACCAGCCGCAAACTAATCTGTAGCTGTTGGACGGTACGATGGCGCAACTCCTGTAAAAAAGTTGATTTTTGCCTTTGCAAACTTGCTTGCCATTGCGATCGCTCTAATGTTGATGTATCTTCAACTTCTTGTAAAAGGCGTTGGCGGGTTTGTTCGACTTCTAGCTTTGCTTTTGCCAGTAATTCTGCTTGTTGATCAGCAAATTTGGCTTGCATTTCTTGGTAATGGATATTTTCTTGTTTTGCTTCCTGTTTTTTCTGCTCTGCGGATTCCAAGCGATCGCGAATTGTTTTTTCGCGTTGTTCCATTGCTTTGATAACTGGCTTATAAAGCAAGCGTTGAAGCACATATACTAATATAGAAAAGTTAACAATTTGTGCAAAAAAGGTAAACCAATTAATTTCCATTCTTGTTAAACTCCTGCCTTAGAAATAGCCGTAATCACATAGTTCCAGAATGGGTTAGCAAAAATTAGAATCAGCGAGACGACAAAGCAATAAATTGCTACTGATTCAATAAACGCTAAACCCACAAATAATGTACGGGTAATCGTATTGGCTTCGTCAGGTTGTTGAGCAATTGAAACCAATGCTTGGGCAACGGCTTTTCCTTCCCCAAGCGATGGCGCGATCGAGCCAATAGCAATAGTCAATCCCGCCGTAAAAATTGAGATCGAGCCAATGATCCAAACAGCCATAAATGCAGCGTTGTTACTATCAATAGGTGTCATAATTTTGTCCGTTTTTATTGTTGATATTGTTGATGTTGTTGATTTTGATTTTAAGCTTTATGAATTGCCGAGCCGATATAAACCATTGCCATAATTGCAAAAATATAAGCTTGAATTACTCCTGTTAGTAGTCCTAGTAACTGCATCATTGCAGGAAAGAAAAGAGGCGCGATCGAGAGTAATAATCCTGCAATCATTCCTGCACTCATCACATTGCCGAACAAGCGCACCGCTAAAGCTAAAGTTCGCGAAAGTTCACTGATGATGTGAAAAGGCAACATAATTGGATTTGGTTTCAAATATTGGCTTAGATATTTTCCAATTCCTTGTTGGCTAATTCCGTAAAATGGCACTGAAAAAAATACACAAATTGCTAGAGCCGCAGTGGTAGAAAGCGAACCTGTCGGCGGCTCAAAAAATGGGATAACCGACAATATATTTGATGTGGCTATAAAAACAAATAGGGTTCCAATAAAGGGAAGATAAATGTCGGGATCTTGACCACTAGTTTGACGGATTTGCTCCCGAACGTTACTTACCAAAATTTCTAGGAAACTCTGCGAGTGATCGATTTCAATATTACTAGAAAGGTTTCTCGTAATCAACCAAAAACAAATTCCTAAAAACAAGATAATCGCCCAAGTAAACACCAGCGTCGCGTTTAATATTACAAAATTCCATTGCCAAAATACACTTGAATCAGGGCTAATTTGCAT
>CASBRC010000340.1 GCA_949128015.1 Synechococcales cyanobacterium PMM_0003 | reverse complement strand
GACAACTGTTAAAGCACCTTTGGGCAATACTTCTAAGCTAGATGACAATTGCGAAGGTAAACCATTGGTATGCGAAATATCGATGGTAAATGGATAAGACTTGGCGATCGCATCATCATCGAAGGGTAAAATACAGATAAATGCTGCTCGAAACTGCGCTCCTGCCTTGACGGCAAACTGCTGTGTATTACCCTTAGGAAACCATGAATCTGGTAAACCACGACAAGTTAAGCTGACATTTGTATTTTGTTGACTAGGATTGCCGATTAAAATGGGAATTTCTAGATCGTCTAGGGGCATCGCTTGGAGCTTCTGGACAGGTATTTCGGCTTTTAAGATTGATCGCCCTGCTCCTTCTCGGAGATTGATCCGTAATACTTCGCGATTCTCTTCGCGCAGTTCGATCGAAAAAGCCCGCACTGTAATATTCATAATTCCTGTGAAACCTGCGATCGGGGTTTCAATAATCGAAACGATAAACTCGACTAAATCCCCGGGCGGAATCTTGACACTTACATCGGGGGAAATCGTATACCACTCATAGCCAACCTCTTTGATATCTGCGCCTGCGGCAATTAGTTCAATTTGGAAACTAGAGAACTGATTACTATCATTAATGACAACTACAGGAAACGAATTTTTCCCCGAACCGATTTTAAAGTTTAGTTCTTTTTGAGGTATTTCTAAACCGATCTGATTTACTGACATCGACTCTGTTCTCCTATTTGTTGCGAGCAGCTCTAGAACGGCTCAGAATTGATTGTAATGAATTAGTTTGCCCCATTTGCGATGCGATCGCAATTTTCTTGGCTTCATCCTTTTCTTCCCGAAGTTTACTGAGTTGGTTCTTCATCCCATTTTGCCGTTCAGCAATCGTACTTCCCATCTCTTGAAATACTCGCGCCATTTGCCCTAGTTCATCATTGCGCTGTGCTACTGAGTCTAATTCTTCAGGTTTAAAAGATTCTTCTTCGATTTCTTTCGCAGCATTCATCAGATTTTTGATCGGACGTAATAACCATGTCGCAATTGCTAAACCAATCAAAATGTTTACACCCAGCATGATCACAATAATTACTAGAGTAAATCGATTGTTGCTATCAATCTCTTCCATAAAAATCGACTTCGGCACAATAATTCCGACCGACCAATCTAGTTGTAAATCTCTATTCAACTTATGGGTACTAACAATATATTTTTCGCCATTAAGCTCAAACTCAATCACCTGTGAATTTTGGAGATTTTGGAACCCACCAAACTGTTTTTGAATTGCCAGACTTGCATCTTGCAACTTGGGATCTTTACTTTGAGAAGCTTCAAATCGTTTGATTTTAGTACCATCTTTTTCAAATACTGGTACATCAGAAGTCGTTGCCACCAGATTGCCATTACCCTCCACCAAAAACACATTCCACTTCTCGGAAGGGCGAGTTTGCAGCATAAACTGTTTAATTTGTTTCAGTGAAACATTAATGCCCACAACGCCCTGAAGCTCTCCACTAGAAGTATAAATTGGGGCGGCTTTGGTGGTAGTTAACTCTCCATCAGTAGTACTCACAAAAATTGAACTCCAGATCGCTTTACCAGCCTGTTTAGCGGCGACATACCAAGGTCTAGTTCGATGATCGTATACTTCATTTGTAACTAGCTTGCCCCTCACGCCATTATCGCTTAGTTCATAGGTCGGACGATTGGTGCTATTATTATCCTCCCGAATGCGTAGCAAAAAGTTAGAATTATTGCGATGTTCGATTCCAACCATAGTTCCACTTTCATTGCCATAAAACAAAATGTTTTGAGTGTTTAATTCCCTTACTCGATTAAATATATCTTTCTGAACTTGACTTATATCATTCGGATTAAGACTGCCGTTGCTAAGAGCAATCGTCATCGCCTGATTAATTCGTACCGACTCCTCTAGATAAGAATTAATTTGCTGCTCAACGCGAAAATTTAAATTGTCACAAAGTTGACGAGTAAGTTTCTGGACAGCACGTTCACTACTATTAAACGAAATCCATCCTGTAAGACCAACTGCCACAGTAATTTGAATGCTAAGGACAATGGGAACAACTTGTCGAATCGAAAACATAGATAAATAACCTTGGATAATTGAGAATACAGCCTATTGAGGGTTTGAGTGACCCAGATAATTTTTAAAAAATTATCTGGGTTTTATGGCAGCGCCTTGCACTGTAATCACCTATGCGAGTTTATCAACCATATTCGTAATCCGACGCTGATCGGTTTCAGGTTGAAGTTCAAGCTGATATTGAGAATTTACTTGCATCGCTTGATGCATTAGATAACGTTGAGTAGCATAGTTGAGAATATTAATTCCTAATTCTTGACAATTACGAATACTTTCTCGCGTCAGGGCTTGATCTGACTGACCACCCCAAATCGATGATAGTTTACCTAGGATGACAATTACACCCCCATTTGTCAGCATCTGAATTGGCTGATCTATAATCTCGGATAGGCTCGGAAAGAGAAATGGTTGAGATCTTAGAGGATGAGTGCGCTCTAAATCTGAGAAAGCTTGCATCGGTATTTCCATAGGAATACGATCGCAAAAAGAATTAAGAAAATCTTGAGTAGAAGAATTAATTTCGATTGCGATCGCATCTAGCTCAGCTTGTAGTTCTGACTGAATGCTCGATTGATCTGCTTGTTGGGCAATAGATGGAGATTTACTCGTTTTTTTGAGCCGATTGCGAGCATTTTGGAGTTCATTATAAATTTCTAATAGATTTTCTAACTGGCTATTCCGAATCGCCGCCTCGAGCAGAATCACACCACCAACAGCAGTGTATTCCCGTAGAGCTAATTGCGTAGGATCATTTATAGCTAAAACTTGAGCATGATTTAGATAAATGAGACGGTAGGGAATGAGCTGATCAAGTGTAAGTTCACTATTAATATCTAGATTACCGATTGGCTCGATCAGACTGAGGCTAGGTAAGAGACTGGATAAAGATTGTCCAAGGAAACGAAGATCCTCTTGAATTGAGCTTTGTTGATTATCTCTAAAAGTCGCTACCCGAATCGAGTTTTGGGGACGGATTTGAGCCTGCACGCGATAGCGCATATCTAATTGCGATATTGCGGGAGCGAACACATCTAGAGGCTTCTGGATTTCTAATTTGCCTTCTGCGATCGCAATCCGACAGATCTCAATATCGGTATCAAGGGGTAAGTCAGTTTTTTCATTGACTCGAAAGGTTTCAACCAGTACCTCATTGCTATTTGCCCGCTTCAGTTTGGCAGGATCGACATAACTCAAGACTAAATAGACCATCTCGATCGAACTATCGAAAGCAGCCGTAGAAATCCGAAAATCGAGTGGGCTTGGCACGACAATAAAATTCCCTTGCAGATCGATCGCCATGCCTGGTTGAATCTGTACCCACCGCCCATCTCGATACTTGGCGGGTAAATCCGCAGGTGCAGCGATCGGCGCAACGCCTAATCCGCAAATAATTCCTGGTAAAAATAGAGACTGATACTGCACATTTTGACGATGTTGATGATATTCATGAGCGAGTCGCCATCGTTCACTATTAATCATCAAGCCATCAGAAACCTGTAGTCGTTCAAAGGACTGAATTTTGGGATAGGGAAAATCATTCATAGGATTTTATCAATACATTTTTATATTTAGGCTTAGGTTTGTCGGCGCGAAGCGCCGACAAACCTAACTGATTTCTAGCTCGTAGGTACAAAAAACAGGTTTTTCACGTTCGATAATCCGATGAATTAGAGGTAAATCGAGGCTATTTTGTAAATCGTTTCTAATCCTCACGACAAAGTGAAAAGGTCTACCACCGCCCGTTGAGGCATTGTTACCGAGAATGGCTTCACCAAGAACAAAGCCTCTACCTGTAATCTCAAAAATATTAATATGCTTTTCTGCTTCAGGCAAATGTTCGTCAAGAGGTAGCCCTGTAAATAAATGGATATAAAAGCGTAATCCCCTCCGAGTTCCCCGCCAACGATAGATTTGCATTGCTTGTTTGATCAAGTAGCGTTGGCGATCAATGCCAAGATTTTGAGATTCATCCCAGCCCACCCAATGGGAAAGAAACGGTAACATCGTTTCAGGAGCCAACATGGGATCGAGATATGCCCAGAGCGAATCTAAAATTTGGACATCGGGTTCCAGACATTCCTCAAAAATCTTTAGAAAACGCCCTATAAAGTCAACTTCGCGGTAAGTATCAGGCAAGAAGTCCAGATATAGGCTGGAAGGGCGCACATAAAGCTGAAACGACTCAATATCAAATAGTTCTAATCTAGGTGATGCTCCTAAATCTGCGTTGGCATTTGGATAACCACCATAAATTTGTAACTGTCCCTGATAGTTAATTGTGAGGGGTTTTCCCTGTGCGATCGCATCTTGGTTTTCAAAAAAGTCCGCAGGAACTTGGAAATAAAGTACAGCTTCCATCTCGGCATAGGGTGGCAGCTCATTTCCTTCCATGCCAATTTGGAGCCATTGAGTAGGAAAGTCCCCTTCGACGCGCAGATTGGTCAGCATCGGTCGATTGCTGGAATTCTTGAGCTTGACGACAATTTCGCTCGGCTCATTGGGATTAATCAGCAGTTTACAACTATTATTAGGCGATCGCTCGTTATTAACATTATTAGCCTGTGACAGATCCCCCTGTGAACTGACTAAATTATCGGCGCTCGCCAATGTCTCTGCATTTGCCTCAGGAGACTTCATCGAAATCAGGCGAATGCTTAGCGCTTGAAGTTTGCTTTTTTGTGGCATAGGAGTTGTTTAGATTCTGCTGTCTTAACTGACAATATTAATGACATGGCTAGAGCGTAACCTTGGACTGCGCCAAGAGCAGATCAAGCCCAGACTGCCTGGATCGATCATTGGTTGCGGTGCAAGTCTGCGTATCCATTCACCATTTTCATAGCGCAACTCAAACAGTTGTACTGTACCTAAAAAGCGCACACCTTGAAAGTTTTGTAATAGTTTGACAATATCAGACGGATAAACAGGACGACCAAACTCCCATCCTTCCCCCTTGACTCCACCCGTGACTGGATTAAGAAATCGATAGAGCATAACTTTGAGTTGTCGGATAATATCTTGCTGTACCTGAGGATTGCTATAAGTAGCCTCCAACGCAATTTCTGTCTGCACACAAACTCCCACATAGTCAGGTTGATCTAATCGAATCTGTATACCTAGCATCTTCCGTTCATCAAGATAGTCCAATACGCGATCGCTTAATTGTGGGGTCAGCATAAATTGATCGGGAGCAATCCCTTGCCCTTGATCGATGCTTTCGGTACGAACTCTAGGCACAACCAGTAATTTCACAGTTCCCGCATCCTCTTTCCGTCTTGTGGGCGCACACATTACCCGCGCCACTGCACCATCGCCTGCAATCAGAGTTAAATATTCAAAATCAGTTTGAGTAATGGCGCGATCGCGAGTTCGCAGCATCTTCGGGACACGTATTGTTACATCATCTAGGGATTCAGCATCAACGCCGTTGCTAGCGGAAATATGATTGGTTAAACTCGCTACATAGGGGATGGCATTCTTGGCTATTCGCAAACTACCGCGCTGCACATTACCCCTAAAACCGCCACCCGTGCGATATTTTACGATTTGAATAATTGAGCCTATAGGAGGGACGGCTCCATACTGAGTGCCACTAGTTTTAGTATTCATTGCGATCGCCTTTGTCGCATCTGGGATGACTCTTTGCATCGGTTCTCCCTGAATCCTTAAGCGTTGCAATGTTTGCTGGCTCTGATAATTAGGCGTTTGTACAAATGGACCAAATTGAGCCTTTCCAGAAGTGGAATCAATAATATAATGCAGATCTTGTGCCGTGGATTCCGAGAAGTCCGCCACTTCTGTCCAGATTTGTGGGAGTCCTATGGGTGGAGTCACCAGTAAATATTCATCAGCTTTTCGGGGCAAGACTGGGCTATGCAATAACTGAAACACTTGCCCTGATTTGCCATTACTTTCCCCTAAAACTTCGTTGCTAAGTGCATGACATTGAGTGGCTTTGACGGTTCCGCCGATCGCACGAGCATTCATGCCGATAATATGAGGCGATCGGTTATAACCAGATTGATTAGCGGTTAGTTCGACATAGCTACAGCGTAACCATCGTCCCCGATAGGTCGAAAATTGCGCCACATCCCATGTGAGCGGCAAATGAAAGATGACTTCTACTCCCTGCAAAGGATTTGCCCCTTCATTGGCTATTTCGCTAAAGCTAAATCCCCTAGTGCGATCGTCGCTCTCTTTTAACAGTACCGATTGCCATGCGTTCCCATTCCATGCTTCCCAGTATCGAGGTGGATTATTGGGGTTGATCCCTGTGGTGGTCGCAGATTCTCCTTTCAATTTGAGCGCAATCACATTGCCATTAATTTGCTGCTCTCCATCAAAGACCACATAAAAACAATTATTCGGCATCGGTGGATCGCTAAACAGTGCAATTTCCTGTCCAGCCCATCCTTCTTCGCGATCTTCTGTCCATACGTCTAAAAGTAAGTCGCGCAAGAACTCAGGATGCTCTTCGGATCTAGGTGCTGATAAGAGATTTAAAATTCGTGGTTTGCCAATCACTAATGGTCGATCGGTACTAAATATAATTGCGTCATCCGTTTCTGTGCGCTGCGTGGCAACTTCGCTCCCCGCAGGAATCGTATAGGCTTCTGGCAAAGAGGCACTCAGATAAAAAGTCACCTCAGTTTGGGCTGGTGCAGGTGGTTGTAAGCGGATACCAAGTAATTCTAAAAAAGCGACATAATTGCGACGTGGCACTTGGTTAAAGCGCATCAGCATCTGATCGGTCAGCCAAGCAAACAACTCGATCAAGGTCACACCAGGATCGCTGGCATTGTAATTTGTCCATTCTGGACAATAACGCGGAATTCTCAGAAGACACTCATTCACTAATTCAGCAAAAGTGCGATCGTCAAGATCCGATTTTGGCAAATTTGGCAGAAAATCAAATTCTTGCGTCATACACAATGCTCTTAAGTGAATTTAGCGATAGTCAGATTTTACTAGTTATCTTTACCTTGCACGATCAAATATCAAATTATTTTAAAAAGCTTAAATATAGGTAATCCCAATTCGAGGGCACTGGTCTGGCAATTTGGGACATGAATCTATAAGCCAGATTCTATAAAGGTTCTAGCCTTTACCAGCGATTCAACTCAAAGCCTACAAATCAAAGGTTTACAGCTCCATCCCGAATTACCAGACCAGTGCCGAGTCGAACAACCTCACGAAAAAAAACAATTTTTAAACCATTAGGTTAAGATAAAAAAGCTATATGATTTTGTGATGTTTGCCACTGCTGAAAAATGACGAAACTGCTTCAACAAGCGATCGCCCAGATCAAACAACTCCCGTCCGATCAACAAGATGCGATCGCAGCTCGATTCCTAGCTGAGTTAGAAGACGAGCAAAAGTGGGAAAATCGTTTTGCGGCGACAACCGATGCTCAGTGGGATCAGATGGCTGCAATGGTAAGGCAGGAAATTGCAAATGGTGAAACCATTCCACTTAATGAAGTTTTTCCATTTCAAAAATGAAATCAAATGCTACTAAACCATTTCATTACAGGCAAAGATTTATAGCGTTGAAGAT